>JAQVMU010000026.1 GCA_028703475.1 Atribacterota bacterium
TATTTAAAGTCTTTATAGTCATTTCAGCGGCAGAATCCTGATCTGGCAGGGGAAGAATCTCTGCTGAAACATATCCCTGGTAGTTTATTTCTTTTAATGTTTCAACTATTTTTTGGAAGTCAAGATGTCCATACCCTGGTGCCCACCTATTGCTATCTGCAAAATGTACATGGGTAATATAGTCTTTTGCTTCAATAATACTTTCATAAATGGAAACTTCTTCAATATTCATATGAAAAGTATCTGCCAGCAGTCCTACATTCGGCATACCAATTTTATCGATAAATGCCATCCCTTCTTGCAGTGTATTAATAAAATTACTTTCATATCGATTTACAGGTTCCAGGGTTAATTTAATCTTTTTCTCCAAGCCAAATTCAGCGCACTTTTTTAGACTATCAATAGTCCATTCTTCAGTTTCTTCTCGAAAAACCCCTTCTTTAATAACTCCTCTGATCAAACCAATAATAACCTGAGCATTAAAATTAGAAGCAAATTTAATTTGTTCTATAATTCTGTCAATTGCAGCCTTTCTTACTATTTCATTTGGATCTGAGAGACTTAATCCTTCTTCTCCCCAGGCTTGACCTGTACCAATAGCCGGAACTTCTAAATTAGATTCATTAACCATATTAATCACTTTTTCAACATCCAGATACTTAGGATCCCTAACGGCAAGTTCAACTCCGTTAAAACCAAGTGAAGATACTTTTTCAATATTTTTTTCTAAATCCTCTTTAAAAGCTAAGGCTGAAAAACTTGTTTTCTGTGTGGAAACCACAATACTCTTTTTCATAATAAAATCCTTTTTATTAAAATAAATATTCCTGAAACGAACAATATAGATAAAGCACAAATATTTGTGCCTTATTAATAAACTTTAATTCTTTTTCACTAAATATGCAATATTCAATACTAACGATTTGTACTATACAAATAATTATAAACTTTATTAATTTTTTAATCTTAAGTCTTAATTTTTATGTTATTTTGTATTGGACTAGATACTATATTGTGACCCGATACCCTTCTTTTATTTCTTCCCCCTCACCCTAACCATCTCCCTTATTTATTCCTGCATAATTGTTAGTGGAGTAGTTTTCAGTTCTTTGTTCATAGTTTTTAGAAAAATCCTCTTTAGCTATTTCTAAAATCTATATTATACTTTTTTGTCGTTATAAAAGATATTTTCTTTTCTGTCATTGCAACCAAAGGTAGTGAAGCAATCTTATACAATTATACCCAAGAAAATAGTATCTTATGCAATATTCCAGTGTTCTACTATTACACTATTTACTTTCACATTATTGCATTCTTCCACTCTTCCAATCTTGTAAAATGTTACCTATATCTTGGTTAAATCGAAATGATTTCTAACTGAAAACCAAAAACTGACAACTGAAAACTTTTTTCTATAAACTATTAATCTGACCAATATAGGGTAGTTCAAAGACAGACTTCCATCCCTTGCTCATAGGCTCTTTTAAGAATGGTTCCATTTCCTTAGGATCTCTCAGGCTGATTTTTTCAACCGGAGGAAGTTTGCCGGATGGATAGGTTTCCAGTATTTCATCATGAACTAGAGTTAAATATTTTAAGATTGCTGCAATAGGCCTTTTTGCCTTATCGGCAGTTGCCCTGGTAGGTTTACCCACTACACCTTCCGGGACTGCTGCTCTTTCAATAGCAGACTGTCCTTCTCCCTGCTGCCACTGTTGTGGTCTGCGAAATGGATCTACTGAGGTATCAAAATGTCCACCGGGCAATAATGATTCACCTTCAGTATCAACAGCATATTTCATATCCAGCATTTCCGGGAATAATAACAAACCTACGGAAGCTTCTGACTCATCAGCATGTACAAAATCGGTAGACATGCTATTTTCTCTCTCTACCGGAATAAAAAATTCCCTGATTGCACGATGCCAATCAATTACCCTGTATATTCCTGGCAACTGATACCGCTTGCAAAATTCCTGAAGTGCAGACTCCAATACCCATAATTGCCCATGATTATTAACCCATATCTGTTTTCTAAATCCATCATTCCAAAGCCCGAGCATAACATTAATCATTGTCTCTCTGACAACATCTTCCGGCATAATTACCGTGCCGGCCATACCACAGTGATGGTAAGGATGGGCACCATAATTTATTGGAGGTATAGCCAGACTTACTGGATTACCTTTTTTTTTGCAATGCCTTCTGATTGCTTCACATATTTGGGTAACCATAAAGGTATCCAAACCTGTATTGGCATAATCACCGTGACATTCAGTGCATCCAACCGGAACAAAGACAATATCATCTTTTCTGCGATCTTCCATGACATGCATTCGGGGTGTATTCTGTATATAACTTCCTGCTTTACCCAATTCAGAAGAGGAGGGAATATCATATTCCTTTAAAATTTCCTCTATCTCACTCATCGGGGCATCAAAAAGTTTTTTCTTAAGATGTCCTACCTTTGTATTTTCAAAATATATATTGGGGTAGTCTGTTGTCAGCCATTTCTCTCCCATAACTTTCTCCTTTTTTTATAAATTTTTTTTATTTGGTTGTTGTCTACAAATTAATCAAAGATACAGGTTATCTTGCATTCTTCTCTACAGGTTCTGAGTAATACAATATTATCCGGAACTTCTTCCAGTTTAATTGTCTTAGTAATCAGTGGTGTCATATCCATACCTGTTGCCATGGAACTGATTACCCTGGGGAATGTTCCATGACCTGAATGTCCCTGGGCACCAATAATTTCAGCCCTTCTTACCTGGAATACTTCACCGGTTAAAGGAATTTTTTTATCAGCACGGGCTACAATTACCACTGTACTGTTAACCATTTTTCCTTCCCATATACATTGCTCTATTCCCGGCCATACTTTATCCGGCAATCCGGTGGCTTCTAAATACAATTTAGCTCCTAATCCACCTGTAATTTCTAAAACTCGCTGGGTAAAATCTTCTTTTATTGGATTAATAACAAAATCAGCACCCATTTTTTTGCCTAATTTAGCCCTGTCTTCAGATGGCTCAGAAAGAATAACTCTGGCCGCTCCGGCTCTTTTTAATATTGCAACAGCAGACTGTCCAATAGGCCCTCCGCCTAAAACAACTACATTATCACCAGGTCTGATTCCTTTACCTCGCTCAATTACTGCATTGTAAGCAACAGAGGTAGGTTCTGTCACACTTCCTGCTAAGAATAAATCGTCACCTTTATATACTTCTCTGAGTTCTTCTAAACTCCAGGTGTATTTAGCGTCAACTTTTACATATTCTGCAAATGCGCCATCAATGCTAAATCCAATCTCCTCTAATTTTTCACAGTGATTTGGATAACCGTCTACACAAGGACGACATCTTCCACACCAAAACATTTCTTCAGCAGTAACAGCCTCCCCTTCTTCATATCTCTTTCCGGTTCGTTTATTAAAGGCATTTTCTCCTGCCTCTACCACAATACCTGAAAATTCATGTCCTAAAGTAGCCGGGAAGGCAGTGAGACCCGGATACCATATATATCCATCTTCATCAGGTTGTGCCATATGCACATCACTGCCACAAATACCACATGCCTTTACCTTAATTAAAACATCATCAGGACCAATCTTCGGAATATCTTTTTCTTCAATTCTCAAGTGTGGATTTCGCCATACTTTGCTTCCCAGGTAAGTTAGTTTACCCTCTATATCTTTGGACCCTAATTTAAAGTCAGGTTTTGGATCCCAGGTAGCATCAAGAATAACTGTTTTCATTTTTCTTGCCATTTCTATATCTCCTTATAATATTAATTTCTATTTTCAATAAATTAATAAATTTATTTTACCTTTTGATATTTACTGCAAGATTTGCGTTCAATTAATTCCGGTTTTAGAAATATATTTTCATGACTTATTTGTTTCTCTATTCTTTCCAATAACTTAATAATAGCTAAATACCCCATATCCAGCATCGGCTGGCGAATGGTGGTAAGCGGGGGGGAAAGATGAGATGCCAATTGAATATCATCAAACCCCACAATTGAAAAGTCATGAGGTACATCATATCCTTTTTCTTTAATGGCTTCTAAAACACCAACTGCCAATAAATCATTCGCTGTAAATATTGCAGTGGGAGGATCATCAAATTTTAAATAGTTATTCATTATGTGGTATCCCCCTCTATTTTTAAAGTCACCTCTGCTTAAATATTGCTTATCAAAAGAAATACCATAATACTGCAATGCTTTCTTGTATCCTTTTATCCTATCCATAGTAGCATTTGTATTATAGGGACCTGCTATATGACCAATCTTCTTATGACCTAAACGTATAAGGTACTGGGTAGCAAGAAATCCTCCGGCAATATTATCAATAGAAATTGAATTTTTTTGTAATCCTTTAATGTTTCTAGAAAGCAACATATAAGGTAACCGTCTTTTTTCCAATTCTATAATACTTTTATACTGGAATTTCGCATTAGCCAAAATCAATCCTTCTACCCGTCTTTCCTCTAACAATCGTAGATATGTAATCTCTTTTTCAAGAGAGTAGTCTGTATTACATAAGATTACATTATATCCATGTTCATTAGCTGCATTTTCTACTCCTCTGGCTAATCCGGCAAAAAAAGGATTTACAATGTCTGGAATTAACATCCCAAATGTATGTAATTTATTAGTTTTTAACCCTCGGGCAAGGGCATTCGGAACATAATTTAATTCTTTAATTACTGTTAATACTTTATTAACAGTGTCCTGGCTAATATTTGTATTTCCGTTTATAACCCTCGACACAGTTGAAGGGTGAACCCCGGCTGCTTTTGCGACATCCCTTATAGTTGTTGTTTTCATAATTTTACTACTCTCTCATACTGTAAGATTTTTAATACAATTATCCTATGTTTAAAATTGGCTATCATTTATTTCTACAAATCTCCCTTTTTTAAAAGATTCCTTGGCAGCATAGCCCATCACTACTGCCATCTTCCCGTCATACCCATTTACCGAGGGATTCATGTTGTTTTTAATACATTCTGAAAAATGCTTCATCTCATTTATATATGCATCATTATATCTTTCTAAAAAGAAATACACTGGCTTATCACTCATAGCAGATTCTTCCCCATATAATAAAACTTCAGTTGGTATTTTATTTCCAACCTGTATACATCCTCCTGATCCAAATATCTCTATTCTCTGGTCATACCCGTAAACTGCCTGCCGGCTGTTGTCAATTATACCCCAGGCACTGTTTTTATACTGAAAAGTAACGATTGCGGTATCAATATCATTATATTTACTGATATCAGGATCAACCAGGCAATTTCCTACTGCCATCAGTGCCTTTACTTCTTCATCAAGAAGATAACGAACCATATCAAAATCATGAATAGTCATATCCAAAAAAATGCCTCCTGAGATTTTTATATAATCCAGTGGAGGTGGAGCAGGATCACGGCTGGTAATCTTCACAATATGAGGTTTGCCAATTTTCCCACTTTGTACCATTTCTTTGGCCTTCATAAAACTTGGATCAAACCGGCGATTAAATCCAATCTGTAACTTAACTCCTGCTGCCTTAACAGCACTTAATGCTCTGTCTATTTCCTTTAAATCCAGGGCTATGGGTTTTTCACAAAAAATATGCTTTCCAGCCTGAGCTGCTTCAATCATAATGGGAGCGTGGGTATCTGTAGAAGAACATATTATTACCGCATCAATTTCTTTCCTATCTAATAAATAACGATAATCATTTTTTACTATAGGAATATCATATTTTTTAGATATTTCTTCCAAAGAATCTTCAATAATATCTGAAACTCCTGTTAATTTAATTCCAGGAATCTCTGCAAAGAGATTATGCACATGCAATTTCCCAATTCTACCTAAGCCTATTACTCCAACATTAAGGTCCTTTTCCATTTTTAAACCAACCTCCAATCCAAAAAATATCTTAAGTTTTTAAATATTTTGATTCCTTTTAAATAAATTTATCTTAATTATAAAATCCTGGTATAGTTTCCCTGGTTCAGTTAATACCGGGGACCATTTCTTTCAAAAACATAATATATTATCTAAATATATAAAACTAAAATTGGCATTACAAAACAATATGCAATCGGTTGCACTAATACTTTTTTATATTATCATGGATAATTTTATTTTTCAATAATATTTTATCTTGAGTTTACATCTTTTTTCTCTTAGATTAGCTCTATTCCTTCAGCATGAATATTATGAGTATTAATATTACATGAAAGTATCTAAAAAATGTAAGCCAGTAATAAAATCTATATTAGGTTTTTAAGTTTAGTTCTAAACTCTTGCTTTTTGAGAAAAAAATGAAAGACATAGTATTTATTTTAAAATTGTAAAAGATCTAAGCCTGGTCATCAGATTATAATTTAAGTATTTTAAAGAATCCTAATTAATTTACTTTCCTCTCAATTTTTTTACCACATCTGATTACTTCAATTAAATCTTCTGTACATATTTCGTCTTTTCTGAAATCCCCTAATTTCTCACCGTGTTCCAAAATAGTAAACCTATCAGCTACTGAATAAACATGATATATATTATGAGTAATAAAAATAACTGATAATCCTCTATTCCTGGCTTCCAACACATAATCCAATACTTTTTGCGATTCCTTAATTGACAATGCTGCAGTTGGTTCATCCAAAACTAACAATTTAGCTCCAAAATGAATAGCGCGACCAATAGCTACTGACTGCCTTTCCCCGCCTGAGAGAACCGAAACCTCTTCATCAATAGACCGAACATTAATACCTATATCTTTCAATGCTTTCTCAGTAACATTCTCGATTTTATCTTTATCTAAAATATTAATTATTCCTCCCAGGTTTTTTACAGGTTCCCTTCCCAGGAAAAAATTCCGAGCTATACTCATCAAATCAATTAAAGCTAAATTTTGATGAACAGTTTCTATTCCTAAGTCACGGGCAATTTTAGGAGAACTTAGGTTTATTTTTTTTCCCTCAAATAGTATTTCTCCTTTATCAGGAGGAAAAACTCCGGTTAAAATTTTTATTAAGGTAGATTTTCCTGCTCCATTATCTCCAACCAATCCTACAATTTCATTATTCTGTACATTAAAATTTACATTTTTTAGTGCAGTTACTGTTCCAAAATGTTTAAAAATTTCCTTCATTTCAATTAAATTTCTATTATTTTTCACTTTAATGACCACCTTTTAATATTTGTATTCAGGATAACTGCAATAATTAAAATCAATCCAACAAATGCCTGATACCAATATGCAGGTGCTCCAGCCATTATTAAGCCAGAACGTAGCATTCCAATTAACAATACTCCTAATAATGTTCCCACTAAATTACCATATCCCCCAGTCATTAGAGTTCCACCAACAACTACTGCTGCAATTGCTTCTAATTCCATGCCCTGCCCCCTTACCGGATCAACTGACCCGAATCTGGCAAATTGAATACACCCTGCCAATCCTGCCAAAACTGAACATATAATAAAATTAATAATTTTTACTTTGTTAACTGAAATTCCTAAAATTCGGGCAGCCTCTTTGTTTCCACCGGTAGCATAGGTTGCATTTCCATATTGGGTTCGCAATAGAACAAAATTCAAAAAAAGAATAATGGCAAAAAACCAAATTGCTGAAGTCCTGAATTCACCCCATAGATTGCTATTTAATACTGCAAGTACAGTGGATTCTTCCCTATATCTAACAGAAAAACCTCCGGTAATAGCCAATAAAACTCCTCGCCATAACATTTGTGCACCTAAAGTAGTAATAAAAGAAGGTATTTGAAAATGAACTGTAATATAACCATTCAAAAAACCAATACCTGCAGCTGCTAATAAAGCTAAAATCAAGCTTATTAGTAAAGGAATGCCGCTTGCAGCTGAGACGGCAAATAACATGGCAGAAAAACCAAATACTGAACCAACTGAAAGATCAAATTCACCAGCAATCATTAAAAAAGTCACTCCAGCTGCTACAATTCCCAATTCAGAAGCTATAGTAACAATTCCTGAAAATGAATCAATTGTAAGAAATCTGGTAGCAGTCAAGGAAAATCCAATAAAAACGATTACTAAACCAACTAAGGCTCCGAACTCAGGATGATGGCGAAAGTATTTTACTATAAATGAGGTGAAATGTTTCTCGTCATTCATTATTTTGCTCCTTGAAATCGATACTTATATTATTCCTTTTCTTACTTGCTTAAATGGCAGGAAGCGTTCACCAACTCCCTGCCATTTTTTTAATTATTGATAAACACAATATATACTACCAATATCTTTGTTCTACTAATTCTACAACGCTTTCAACATTATCAGCATCTACAAAACCAGGACCTGTCAGAACATCATTCGCAGGTAAGAAATTATACTTGTTTAATAGATAGAAGAAATGAACAGGTAGATAACCCTGTAAATACTGCTGTTGGGAAATTGTAAATAGAGTATCCCCTTTTTGAATTGATTCTACAACTTCGTCCGAAACATCAAATCCACCATGAGTTACTTTACCAGCTAAACCTTCTTCATTAAGAAAATCGATTACATATGCACTATCAATTGATCCCAGAGTAAAAATAGCATCAGTTTCCGGGTTTCTGGTAAAATATCCTTTTAATATTTCAATTGCCTGAGTTGGGTCTAAGTAAGTTGCCAATTTCTCCGCAGGAACTCCAGCTTCTGTCATAACTTCTATGAAGCCCTGAGCTCTTAATTCCAAACCCATATGACCAATTTCATGTACGGTTACCACAGCACGTTCAGGTTTTTTATATTCTAATATTCTTTCAGCTGCTCGCTTTCCGGAAAGATATTCATCTCCTCCTATATAAAATAGATAAGGGATAGATTCATCAGCTGGTCTTGAATCAGGAACATTGATTGCAATAACAGGGATACCCATATCAATTGCTCTTCTGAGTGGCTGGTCTAAAGCATCAGGATCGGTTATAGTAACGGCAATACCATCCGGCTTTGTAGCAATAGCACTATTTAACATATCAACAAGTTGTTCTACTGAATATTTTGCTGGTCCTGAATAAGTTGCCTTAATTTCATCCTCAGTTCCTTCAGTAATAAAAGCTGCGGCGTCTTCCATTCCTTTCATAACTACTCCCCAGAAAGGATCTCCCGGACCACCATGTGACACAACATAAAAATTAAAAGTCTTTGCTGTGGCAATACAACTAAAACTTACAAAAACCAATATTAATAGAGCTAAACCAAAGATTAATTTATTATTTACCAATTTTTTCATGTTCTAATCCTCCTAAAACTAAAAATTACTATTATTTTACAACAAACCAATTATTTTATTTACCAACCACCCCCCTTAATTTATTAGTATTTTTCTTTCTTGGGTTTGATTTTTGATAAGAAACAAATTGCCTATAATGATCGAACAAATGCAGGGAAATATATTTAAAACTTACAAACCAACCTAATTTATCTGATTGTTAATAAGATGCGAATTTGACACATTTTATATATAACTTTTGTATGAAAAAATGGAAATAAAATTTAATTTATTTACCAGGGCATATAATTAATTTATAAAAATTTTTCAAATAAAAAATCAATAATTTGAAAAATTCTCATAATCTTTTAGCAGAATTTTTTTATTGAGTGCAATTTGTTGAAAATTTATAATTAAATACTATCACTTATAATATTTTTTTTCAATATCAGCTATTCAAGATAAAAATATTATAATTCTTTACTTAATCTTAATCTAAAATCATAAACGTGATTCACTTTTTAAGCTGGACAAATAGAGAATTCCAGCTAAAATAATCAAAAAACCACTTATTTGATAAAAATCGGGAATCTCTTTCAATAAAAACCAGGCCAGTAATATGGATACTGCCGGATATGCTGAGATAATTGCAGTTGCCTTGGAAAGATTGATGCGTTTGATGGATTCATAGAAAGTATAATAGGTAAGGCCATAGATTACCAGACCGTAAAAGACAAGAATACCTAATATATTTAATTCTCTTAACTTTTCATATTCCTGGACTCCGAATACTTGACTGATTATAAACAAAAAAATACCTCCATATAATGTCCTCCCAGCTGCTATAAAAAGTGGACTTAACTCTCTTTGATTCAATAATCTTTTACTGAAAATATGACCTATCTGATAGCATAATGGTGTACCTATAACCAGCAAGTCTCCCCAATTTAAAGAAAAGGTACCCTGATAAATTACTAATAATGTTCCAAAAATAATAACTGTAGTGGCAATTATTTGTCGGAATGTTACTTTTTCTTTTAATATAATATATCCTATAAAAAGAGCATAAATCGGCTCTACCTGTAACAGAATTGAGGAGTTTATTCCACTAGTTATCCTGACACCATAAAAAAATAAAATATTAGATATAGTTGTACCAAAGAATCCAATCAATAATAGAGAAAGAAAATACTTTCTGTTTATGAGTTTTTTAATTGATTCTGATCTGTATAATATTATTAAAATTAAACCAGCCGCCGCTATCAAGTTAGTCAAAGCTGCAAAAAAAAGAGGATGAACCAGGGAGACACCATACTTACCAAGAATTGGTAATGCTCCATGGATAAATACGCATATAATTACCAGTATTACTCCTTCTTTTTCTTTTTTTTCCATAATACTCCTTTTGTCTTATAGTATTACCGGCTCCGGCTCTATTTATTACAATACCAGTTATATGAATAATTTATCAAATTATTGTCATTATGCTATAATAATATTATCACAGATAATAAGGAATGGTAGATATGTTATTTTTAAATAACATAAAAAACAATTTACCCATTCTGCTGCTGTTGCTGCTAATAATCTTGTTGGATATAAATTTTTCTTTTGCCCAATCATCTGCACCTATTTATGTTTCCAGCATAGAAGGAGCTATTAATCCAATTACCGCTCAATATATGATAGACGGAATCAGAGAGGCTGAAACCAGCCAGGCTGAATGTATTATTTTCCAGATAGATACTCCCGGGGGACTTGATGATTCCATGCGCAGAATTATCAAAGAGATGCTCAACAGTCAGGTGCCGGTTATTATTTACATTGCACCACAGGGAGCCAGAGCTGCCTCGGCAGGTGCATTCATAACGTTGTCAGCCAATATTGCAGCTATGGCTCCTGGAACAAATATTGGTGCCGCCCATCCTGTTGCCATGGGTGAAGGGCAAATAGATGAAGAGATGCAATCAAAAATCGTTAATGATGCAGCTGCCTATATAAAGACAATTGCCAGAAACAGAAACAGAAATGAGGATATTGCCGAGAAATTTGTAAGAGAAAGCATTTCTATTACCGAGGAAGAGGCAATTGAAAATAATATTATTGAATTTATTGCCAACAACATAGATGATTTAATCTTTATGTTAGATGGGGTTAAAGTGAATACTGTTTCAGGGGAATTTAAACTGAACACTGCTGGTAAAGAGATTATTGAATATAAAATGTCTGTTAAAGATTTATTCCTGCACTCCCTCACCAACCCTAATATTGCCTATATTCTTCTGTTTTTAGGAATCTATGGAATTTTAGGGGAATTCAGTAATCCTGGGGCTTTGTTCCCTGGTATTTTCGGTGGGATATGTCTAATCCTGGCCTTTGTAGCTTTTCAGATGATTCCCATTAATTTAGCCGGTATAATTCTTATTATAACAGGCATAATTCTGTTCCTCTTTGAAATATATACTCCCACTTTCGGGTTACTTACTATAGGAGGCATAGCATCATTGACACTGGGTTCCTTCATGTTAACAAAAGATATGGCTCCATTTTTACAGATTTCATCAAGTGTCATTATTACCATGATACTTATGACCGGACTGTTTTTTATATTTGCTGTCACTAAAGGTATAAAAATACAATGGAAAAAGCCTATTTCCGGAAAAGAGAGCATGGTTGGTATGACAGGAACAGCAAGAACTAATTTAAACCCTGATGGACAGGTATTTGTTAACGGAGAAATCTGGCAGGCTACTGCACTTGAGGGTATTGAAATAAAAAGAGGAGAACAGATTTTTGTAACATCTGTAGAAGGCTTGCATCTGACAGTTAATAAAACTATAAACAAGGAGGATTAAAATGGATATAATTGCCTCTTCGAGCCTTTATCTGGGCATATTGATTGTACTAATTATTATTTTATCCCAGGCAATTAAAATAGTAAATGAATATGAAAGAGGAGTAGTTTTTCGTTTAGGAAGAGTAGTAGGTGCAAAAGGACCGGGTATTATTATCCTAATTCCGATTGTTGACCGCATGGTAAAAGTAAGCTTGAGAACTATCAATATGGATGTACCTGCTCAGGAAGTTATCACCAGTGATACAGTTCCGATTAAGGTTAATGCCGTTATTTATTTTCGAGTGGTTGATCCGGTTAAAGCAATCATTTCAGTTGAAAATTACATTACTGCTACTTCTCAGATAGCACAAACAACACTCAGAAGCGTTTTGGGAGAAAGGGACCTGGATACCTTTCTATCCCAAAGAGAAAAAATTAATCAAACATTACAACAAATCGTAGATGAACAGACTGATCCCTGGGGAATAAAAGTTAGTACGGTAGAAACCAAGGATGTAGAATTACCGGAAAACATGCGACGGGCAATGGCTAAACAGGCTGAAGCTGAAAGAGAAAGAAGGGCAAAGGTCATTCATGCTGAAGGTGAATTCCAGGCATCGGAAAAACTGGTTCAAGCAGCAGAAAAAATGAGCTCCCAACCGCTGGCTCTGCAATTACGTTACTTACAAACACTGGGAATTATTGCAGCAGATAAGAATACCACAACTGTATTTCCATTCCCAATGGAGTTTATCAAACCATTTTTAGATATTTATAACAAACAGCAAAAATCTACGCCAAAAAATAAGGAAAAATCAAAATAGTTGGGTTTTTTATTAATATACTGAATTTATATAAACCAAATAATAAAACTGCTTTCTATAATTCTATGCAGTAAATATTACAATATAAAATTGGAGATGAAATATATTGGTCTTCTCAATCAGCTTAATCTAAAACCTTGTATACTTCATCTCCACCTCTTACTCTTTCTTCAACTTTAATACCGACTGAATCACCGGCAATAGCTCTGTCAATCTGTTCATTTTCAATTTGCATTGATTCAATTTCCTGTGTGAAATCTGTCGTATGACCCCTGAATTGCAGGGTATCTCCAATTCTGATTTCCCCTGATTCAATTTCAATTGCAGCTACACCAATCTTTGCAAAGTAATCAATTACATGACCAACTAATTCTTTTTCCATTTGTATCCTCCTTTATATTTATATATCATTTTTAATTGATATAATTTTATTTACTCATCATAAGAATAGATCATATTCTTATCATATGGTATTAATAGGCTCTGCCAAAATACACCGGAAAAGAAGAATCCCTTCCACAGTAAATACACTTTCCTTTTTTATCAGATTCTTCTGCAAGACAACGAATAGTGGCTTTTGTATCTTTTTTAATACTATCTTCACATTCAGGATTACCACACCAGTACGTTTTAATAAAACCTTTTTGTTCTTCAATAATATCTTTAAAATCATTATAATTGTCAGTAAACCTAATATTTTCCTGTAGCCGGGTTTTAGCAGTTAGATATAAATTATTTTGAATATCTTCCATCCATTTGCTTAAAGTTGTAATAAGTTCACTTTCCTTAACTACTGTTTTGTTGCCTTTGTCCCTTCTGACTGCCATAACCTGGTTTTGGGCTATATCACGAGGCCCTATTTCCAAACGAACCGGGACGCCTTTCATCTCCCACTCATTAAATTTCCAACCAGGAGTGTATTCATCACGATCATCAAGCTCAACCCTGAATTTATCTGATAATATTCTTTCTAATTCCCTGGCTTTATTTAACACTTCTTCTTTTGTCTTATCAAAAAGAATGGGAACTATAACAACCTGTATCGGGGCAACTTTTGGGGGTAACTTTAGACCACGTTCGTCTCCGTGAACCATAATTATTCCACCGACCAGCCTGGTTGATGTACCCCAGGAAGTTGTCCAGGCATACTGTTCTTCCTGATTTTCATCCAGAAAACGAATATCAAAAGCCCTGGCAAAATTCTGACCCAGGTTATGTGAAGTGCCCGCTTGTAAAATTTTTCCATCTCCCATTAGTGCTTCCAGGGTATATGTATGTACGGCACCGGCAAATTTTTCATTGTTACTCTTTTTACCAACAAGTACCGGGATTGCCAAATCTTTTTCGATATATTCTTTATAAACTTCTAAAAGAATTTTTAAAGTTTCTTCTTCTGCTTCCTGTTCATTTTTGTGCGCAGTATGACCTTCCTGCCATAAAAATTCTGTTGTTCTTAAAAATGGCCGGGTAACCTTTTCCCAGCGAACAATATTTGCCCATTGGTTTATTAAAATGGGTAGATCACGCCAGGAATGAACCCACTTGGAATATAAGCTGCCAATTATTGCTTCAGAAGTTGGTCTGACTGCCAGTCTTTCCTCCAGCTTCTGTTCCCCTCCATGGGTAACCCATGCTACTTCAGGTGCGAATCCCTCTACATGCTCTGCCTCTCTCACCAAAAGACTCTCGGGGATAAATAGTGGAAAATAGGCATTTTTATGTCCTGTTGCCTTAATTTTATCATCCAGACATTGTTTCATATTTTCCCATAAAGAATAGCCATAAGGCTTAATTACCATACAGCCTTTTACCATGGTATAATCAGCTAAATCAGCTTTTTTAACTACATCAGTATACCATCTGGAAAATGCTTCATCTTTTGATGCTATTTCTTTTACAAACTCTCCGTCATTCATTATTCTACTCCTTGGTTTCTTTAACTATCTATAAAGACATTATGTTGAAAAAATTTTATCATATTTACCTTTAATTGTCTAAGATATAAGAACAGTTCCACTATATTTATATTAAATACCGGAATAAAAATTATTTATAATCTATTCTTTTTCTATTCTTCTTCCCTTCTTCGATTTTAATTAAAATATCAAAAATATTATTAGAGTATTAAAACTATATCCTATCATTTTAGTTTATCTATAATGTAGATTTATATATAAAATCTAAGGGTAAAATAGACAGCAGGGAAATAAATAAAATTAACAATGTATAATAATATACTTTTAATTATTGTATCTTATATAGCTAAAACTATAACTCTTTCCTAATGAATAACAATATACCATCCCTTGTTACTTGACTTTATAATTTGTATACGATATATTAGTATTGTAAGTTATTTTTTGAATAAAAATGAGGTAAAAAAAGTGGTCGGAAAATTATCAATGAGTCAGGAAGTATATTCTGCCCTTAGGCAAATTGTCAGGGCTATGGATGTTCATTCTAAATATTTATATAAATATTATGGGTTAAGCACTCCCCAATTAACTATATTAAAAGTACTGTCAGAGGTCAGCGAAATACCAACTGGCCAATTGGCTAAGAGGATTAGTTTAAGTCAGGCTACTGTTACTGATATTCTCGACCGTCTGGAAGAAAAAGGACTTATCACAAGACAAAGAAGCAGCTTTGATAAAAGGAGAGTTTATATCCGGATTTCAGAGAAAGGGAGAAGTATAGTATTAAAGAATCCTTCATTACTGAAAGAAGGTTTTTTACAACAATTCAATGAACTTGAAGATTGGGAACAAACATTAATATTATCATCTATGCAACGCGTAGTTGCTATGATGAGAACACCTGAAATTGAATCAGATATTAAGATAAAACATATTGCAAAAAAGAAACAACTTGTCTAATTAACAGCTTTCTTAAAACTTCAAAAATATTTTTTAATTTATAATATTTCTAATTTTTTTAGAGAAAAATAAAAAGGAGGGGATTAAAATAGAGATATCGTTTATGGAATGGTTAGGTTATTTTAAAGGAACAATCGTTGAAGAATTCATACGCCATATACAGATTGTCGCTATTAGTCTTCCGTTTGCTTTGATAATTAGCGTACCATTGGGTTTTTATATTTCAGCACGTCCTAAAATAGCTCAAACTGTCATCAATATTACAAGTATATTAATGACTATTCCCAGTTTAGCTCTTTTTGGGCTCATGGTAGTACTCTTGGCACCTTTTAAACTTGGTCTGGGAATTGTACCGGCTGTTATCGCTATTACTTTATATTCCATGCTGCCAATCACCAGGAATACATATATTGCCATTAACCAGGTTCCAGCAGGAATGATTGAAGCAGCTCGTGGAATGGGAATGACCAAACAGCAAATATTGTGGAGAGTTAAACTGCCTTTGTCTATTCCGGTTATTATGGCTGGAGTAAGAAACGCCATGGTTTTAGGAGTCAGTGTGGCTACCTTTGCCTCACTGGTTGCAGCAGGAGGATTAGGCTATTTTATTTTTTCCGGAATAAGTCGATCTAATCTTAGAATGGTTGGTGTAGGTGCAATTTTGGTATCAATTTTGGGAATCGGAGTAAATTATTTTCTTATTTTAGTAGAAGAATGGATTACTCCCAGGGGTTTAAAAGTAAAAAGATAATTTTTCAAGGAGATAAACACGATGATGAGTGATTCGAATATGAATGAGAAACAAGCTACTGAGAATAAAGAAAATGAGCAAGGGGAAAATCAGAAATACACTATCGAACTTAAAAATGTCACCAAACGTTTTGGAAATGATGTAGCAGTTGATAAACTTAATTTGCAAATGGAAAAAGGTACAATAACTATGTTGATTGGCCCCTCCGGTTGTGGGAAAACTACCACTATGAAAATGATTAATCGCCTTGTACAACTTGATGAGGGTGAAATAAAGCTTGAAGGAACTTCGGTTTACGATATTGACCCTGTACAGCTTAGAAGAACTATCGGTTATGTTATCCAGGAAATTGGTTTATTTCCACATTTTACTGTATATGACAATATTGCCACTGTTCCACGTCTGTTAAAATGGGATGAAAGTAAGATTAAAAAACGGGTTGAAGAATTATTAGATATGGTAACCCTGGATTCCAGTTATGCATACCGTTATCCTTTGCAGCTTTCTGGAGGCGAAAGACAAAGAGTCGGATTAGCAAGAGCATTGGGGGCAGACCCTGAAGTTTTGCTTATGGATGAACCCTTTGGCGCTATCGACCCTATTAACCGTTTAAAGCTTCATGATTCTTTTCTTGAAATACAGGACGAAATAAAAAAGACTATAGTTTTCGTAACTCACGATATTAATGAAGCTATAAAACTGGGCGATAAAGTTGCAATTATCAGAGATGGTAAATTAGTGCAATATGCCAATTCTACAGAAATATTGTATAACCCTGCCAATAAATTTGTTGAAAATCTTCTGGGACAGGACAGAAGTCTGAAGGCTCTAACGCTGAAGAGAACCAAGGACTTTATCAGTAGTGAAGATACAATTACCGTGGATAAGGAGATTTCAGAAGAAGAAGTTCTTAAATTATTACAGGAGAAAGATCAAATTGTCGCTTTTGTATTGGATGAAAATGGTAAACTTTCTGGAAGATACTGGCTGGAAAAAACCAGGAAAGATAAAGTCGAAATTAACTATGACGAAAGTCCGATCCTTACAGAACAGAACAACACCTTAAATGAAAGTCTTTCTACAATGTTTTCCAGCGGTGAAAAACTACTACCGGTCGTAAATAGACGTAATAAATTTATGGGTGTCATCCGATTAAATCATATATTTGAAGAATTTAATAAATAAACGGGGTAGTAAATATAATGAATCTATTTCAATATATTTCGGAAAATTTCAATAAAATAATGGAACTATTTGTGGAACATTTCTTTCTTTTCCTTTTTTCAATTATTATTACAACAATAATCGGGGTTTCCTTAAGTATTATTGCCACTGATGAAGGAAGAGAAAAAATAGGAAAAACAATTTTGTCAATTACCGGTGCTGCCCAAGCAGTACCCTCTATTGCAGTAATTGCACTGGTTTTTATATATGTTGGCATCGGTAAGACCCCAACTATTATTTCCCTCATCATTTATAGCCTTGTTCCTGTTATATTTAATGCCACATCGGGAATTTTAAGTGTTCCTAAAGGTGTTATCGAAGCAGGTAAAGGTATGGGATTTACTAAAAACCAGATTCTCTGGAAATTAAAGATTCCTATTGCAGTACCAGTAATAATGGGTGGTATTCGCAGTGCTGCTACTATTATAATAGGAACCGCAGTTATCGCATCAGTTATCGGAGGTGGTGGCCTGGGTGATTTAATTTTTACCGGTTTAAAATTAAACAGGCCAGAGGCATTAGTGGCAGGAGCTGCCTCGTCAGCTATCCTGGCAATTATTATCGATCGTATATTGGGTTATGTTGAAAAAATTATAACACCAAAGGGTTTAAAAGTAGAAAAATAATATTAATAAAAAACAAGGAGGAAATTGTTATGAGAAAAAAAATAATATTTACAATTACTATTAGTTTAGTGTTACTGATAGCCAGCATGGGGGTCTTTGCCCAGGCAAAGAATATTACTGCCGGAGCAAAGGACTTTACCGAACAATATATAGTTGGACATATGTCTGCTATTCTACTGCAAGAAAATGGATTTGATGTAGATTTAAAAATGGGCACAGGTAGTACTATAACCCGTCAAGCACTGGAAACCGGTCAAATTGATCTATATCCTGAATATACCGGGACAGCATGGTTGGTTTATTTGGGACATGAAGATGAAGTGATTACTGACCCAGAAGAACTCTATGGAAAAGTAAAAACAGAAGACCTGGAAAAGAATGGAATTGCCTGGTTAGATTGGTCAGCAGTCAATAATACCTATGCTATCGCGCTAACCCGGGAACAAGCTGCAGAAACAGGAATTGAAACTTTATCCGACCTGGCAGAATATGTAAATGAAAACCATGATCTTATCTGGGCAATTGATCATGAATTTTCTGAAAGAGCAGATGGATTGCCAGGTTTAGCTGAACACTACAGCATGGATATTGCTGAAGATAACGTAAAAATAATGGAAATCGGCTTAACCCATGAGGCTATAGACCGTGGACAGGCAGATATTACAATGGTATTTGCCACAGATGGTAAAATCAGAAAATTTGACCTGGTGGTATTAGAGGATGACAAGCAATTCTTCCCCGTATATAACTTGAGCGTAACCATCAGAAAAGAAGTTCTGGACCAATATCCGGAAATTGAAGAAATCTTAGAGCCAATTACCGAATTAACCGATGAAGTAATGCAGGAACTCAACTATCAGGTTGATGCCATAGGGTTGCCAGAAAGATTAGTTGCCAGAAACTATCTTGCTGAAAACGGTTA
>JAQVMU010000027.1 GCA_028703475.1 Atribacterota bacterium
CTGTTTGGATTTACACTAATAGAAGATAATACTAAATTTTTTACTTCAACCGTAAAATCCTGATTTGAACTCATCCATCCATCGCTTACCTTTATCGAGACTTCATTCTCACCCAATTGATTCTCTGTTGGTGTCCAACTGATAACCCCTGTTGAAGGGTTTATGGTCATACCTTCAGGGTAAACTGTTAAACTATATTTTAAATCAGTATTGTTGTCATCTATTGCTTCTACCTGGTAACTATAAATACTGCCCAGTTTAACTGTTTCAGGAGGATTTGACTGAATAACTGGAGCTTCATTGCCAAAAAATGGAAGCATACATCCGTTGGTAAACATAGTTATTACAGATAAAAGAATTAATAACATGATAGTTTTTTTCATTTGCTCACCCCCTTCCCTGATTAAACTTTTAGGACTAAAATTACATTTATATATGATAATATTTTCATATATAAAAATTATATCATCGGCTGTCAATATTTCAATTCTTTAGCGTCTAAATTATGGATAAAACTTGACATTTTTGTTAAAAATGTTATGATTATCTACTGAATAAAATTAAAAAGTAAATACAATAAATTTTATTTAAATATATTCTAAAGGAGTTGCAAAAAATGGAAATTAACATAACAAGTGAAGCTGTACAAAAATTGAACAAGATGATTAAAGACGCAAATCAAGCCTCTAAGAAAATACGCATAGCAATCACAGGTATTGGCTGAGGGGGCCCAAGATTTAGTGTTGCTCTGGATGAGCAACAAGAAAAGGATAAAACTATTAAGGCAGAGAATCTTGATTTTATAGTTGATAAAAATTTGGCTGAACAGGTAAATACCTTCCATATTGATTATAAGGATTATTTTCTGAATAAAGGATTCCAGGTATATGCAAGCGGCTATAAATCTTCATTCTGCTAAAATATAGACAATACAGAGGTAGCCGGTAATGTAATTTTACTTTGTCGGTTACCTCTGCTTTGATGTAAAATATATAATTTTGTCTTTCACTTTTTCCCCGCTTAACTTTTCCCAGACATATGCGTAAAGATTAATCTGATTTTGATATGTTTTTTCTAAATATTCATAATCTTTTTCATATTCAGGGCAATCTGTTTTATAGTCTACAATAATCCATCCTGTCGGCTCTTTAAAAACAAGGTCAATAATACCATTCAGTAATATTGGAGATAATTCTTTTACCCGGGTATCAATATCCTTGATCAGGTGTTTATAAAGTGATTCTTCTGCTGTGATATTAAAATTAAAGGGAACTTCTGTTAAAACTTTTTCCGATTTGGTAATCCTGGAATATAAATCGCTTTTCTGAAAAACCTGTATCAGTTTGAACAACTCTTCTTTCCGTTCTATTGCAATACTGTTTTTTTCCAGAACATAAATAATAAATGATAGCAGAATTTTGTCTGACGGTTGCTCATTGAGAAAATATTCCAGTGTTTCATGAACCGCATTGCCCCAGTCTGTTCCACCTATATCTTTTTTAGGAGGTTCGTATGCTTGTTTAGAATGGGTATTTTTAAGTGCCGAAGGCGTTTTCTCAATATAGTCGGCAACAAGTAATCTCTGATACTTGTCTGTAATCTCAGTATTACACTTTTCATAATCTGTTGTAAGGTACTCTATTTTTGTTTTCTTTTCTTTTTCCTCAGGAATATCAGGAATATCCAGAATCATGTCTTCTGTGCTATTTGTTAATAAAGGACTCCAGGGGATATTTTTGTTTTGGGCTTTCTGTCTTCCAAGGCTGCTTATTATTAATAAGTTTTTTGCCCTGGTAGCCGCCACATATAACAGCCGTGTCTCTTCTGACTGTAAATACATCTCCTCTGTTTGGCAATAATCTTCCCATTTAGGAGGTTGGGCAATAATTTTACCACTACCATAGTCATTAGATTTTTTTACAATAAAGTAACCTGATGGTTCCTTTGTCCGGCGCTGAATATGACAATCCGGTTCATGCTTTCTATTATTAAAAGGAATTGCCAGAAAAACTATCGGTGCCTCCAAACCTTTGGCTTTGTGTAAATTCATAATGCGTACAGTATTACTCTCAGCCTTTAAATCAAACTCCTCTTCGACAGCTGAGTCCCATAACCTCTCGATTTCTTCCACCATACCGGAAAAGGTGTAAAAGCGTTCCATTTCCAGTTTTCGCAAATATTGCAATAAAAAATAAAGCTCGTTATCCTGAATGACAGCCTCTGTTTCCAAACTGGCAGCAAGCTGCAAACCGGAACAGTTTACTATCTTCTCTAAAGCAAAGACAGGCAATAATTCCCGACTCCAGCAATAATATTTTTTCAACTGCTCAAAGACAAACCTGAATCTTTCTTTAAGATTTTCCTGGACAGTACCGGGAATTTCAGTAAAAATATCAAATACTCCCCCTGATTCTTTGAACTGATAGAGTTCATCGTCGGAAAAACCATAAAATATTCCCCGTAATACTGCAATTAATAAAACCTGGTTCTCAGGGTCTCTCAACAAACGCAATAGTTTCAATAATTCACGAATCCCCTGAGATTGATTAATTGCTGCAGCCCCGGATACAGTAACCGGAATGTCATAATCATTCAATATCCTTGCATAGATATCAATTCCCTTTTTATAACGTACTAAAATCATAAAATCACTATAATCTATTTCCGGATTTTTACCCAGATTCAACTCCTCTTTTTTTCGGTTTATTTTATATTTTTTATTTGTCCAATCTTTAATAATCTTTGCAATTGCCTGTGCATCATTCTCAATAGTTTTTTCCTTCAACCTTTCTTTAGAAATAACCAATTGTTTTATTCCGGATAAAATTCCTTCTTTATCCTCTCTAACTGCATTCATAGGAGAGTATTTTGCCTGAAAATCACCTGCCTGGGAAGAAAATAAATCACTGAAAACAGGATTGAGATAATCGCTGATAGATTTCAGTGAACGAAAATTACTGTTGAGTTGAATTACCTTTCCAAAGCTTTTTTTGATTAATGATTTTACCTGGTTATAGACAGCGATATCTGCCCTGCGAAAATGATAGATTGACTGCTGTGGGTCACCTACAATAAAAAGAGAGCCCTGTCGAGGCACTAATTGTTGCCAGTGTTTCTCATTAATATCACTTCCGGTAAGGTAAAATATAATCTCTGCCTGAATCGGGTCAGTATCCTGAAATTCATCAACCAGTAAAGTCTTGTATTTCTGTTGGAAATACTTCCTTACATGGGGATATTCTTTTAGTAATTTAGCTACTTTAATTAATAAATCCTGAAAATTAACCATAGAATGTTTGTCTCTAAAATTGTGATAATGCTCAACTGCTGGCTTAATAAACTGAAAAACATGATAATAACAATACTCCCTCCACTCTCTAAGAGCCGGCTGAATATATTTATCTCTCAATTCAGGTAATACTGTTTCTTTATATTGTTTAGCAACTTCTTTTGACTGCCAGCGATTCAGGGTAATAGTACTGCTACTGGAAAAATTTCTATCAAAATTCTCCAGTAATGATATTTTGTTATAATCTTTCTCAATAAAAGCAGAATAATCCTTAAGGCGAAGTACCTGTTGAATTGCCTCCTGTATTTTATCATAGCCTTTTTCTGTTTCCGGTTTCGGAATATATTCATCTGCTTCCTCACAAAATGACACCATCTTTTTCCAGGTTTTTGATAAATTAGGGTTTGCACTGATTTTATAACTTATTCTGGTGTCCGGGTAAAGACATACATGTTTATAGCATCCCTTCAAATCTTTAATCTCAATGCCTGAATATTCCAGGTTTTTTAAAATTTCAGAATCTGTAACTTTCAAGTTGCCTAAATGATTTTCCCATGCTTTTTCCATAAAGAGAACATTATCAATTTCATCCATCTCCTGAAAAGCAGGGTCCAATCCTGCCTCTATAGGAAATTCCCTTAAAAGTCGGGCACAAAAAGAATGAATTGTACCAATATAGCATTGCTCAATATCAGCAAGAGCCTTCCTCAATAATTCTTTTCCCCGGATATCTTTGCATTGCATAAGAACACTTTCCATTTTCTCCTGGAAACGTTCTTTCATTTCAATAGCTGCCTTCCGGGTAAAGGTAATGGCAACAATCTGTTCAATAGAGTAAGTACCTGACTGAACGAGGGCAACCATCCTTCCGACCAAACTGGATGTTTTTCCAGAGCCCGCACTTGCCTCAACCAAAAAGTTATGTCTTAAATCAGTTAGAATCTGTTTTCTTGCTTTTTCATCACTAAGAATTATCCTGTTATGGTCTTTACTCAAACTGCTTTAACCTCCTGAGATTATCAAAAGATTTCTCATCCTTAAAATTTTCGCCCTGTTTTCCGTTAATTGAAACAACTTCATTCTGTTCCATTATGTCCTGATAGTCGCGGCACATGTAATAATCCGGTTTTTGAGTCATAGGAAAAATTCCATTTGAAACAGTATTCAGCAATATCTCAACAATCTCCAGTGCCTGGTTTGTATTTTTTTGTTCATACAGAACAAGACTTCCACGTCCGTATGCAGTTGGGAAATAATAACCTGAATCACTTATCACTATTTTTTTACCGGGAAATTTCTTCTGCAGTATTTTCTGCAAAGCAACAGCGTAAAGGGCATGCTGAAGCTGTTCACCATATCGAAAAGGCTTACCTTTTTTATAATTTGCAGAGCCTCCTGTCTTATAATCAATAATCCGATATGTACCGTCCGGCATCAGGTCAATCCTGTCTATTTTCCCCTGAAAACTTATCTTTTCTTCTGCCGGAAGAGTTAGTTCAACAGATCTGACTTTTCCAAGAACCTCGTGCTCATTATCTCTGGTGCCAAACGCCAGTTCAAAATACTGGGGTACCTGGCCTTTGTAATACTTCTCTTCACCAATCAAAAATATCTTGCAAGATTCCAATATCTCTCTTCTTTCAAGCTGATAAATCAACTCACCGGGGGGTGCCAGAAATTCTCTTTTTTCCTCTAATCTTTCATCAATTATCTTCTTGAGCATTGGCCAATGTCTGGAAAAAGATGGTCCCCCGAAAGCTGTCCCCAATTTTTCAATCAGTCGCCTATAAAAATCTTCATATATCTGATGAAGTAAAAGACCTCTTTCCATAGGATTCATCCATTGTACAGGCTCATATTCCATCTCTTCCGGTTTTTTTACTTTTAGTATATCATTTAAAAAATAGAGATAAGGGCAAATGGCAATCCTCTCCAGCCTGGAGCTTGACAGGACTATTCCCCTATTCTGCCGGGGATCATATTTTTGGGATTTGATATTCACCTTTCCATTATAGGAATTAAATTCTCCTGCTTTTCTTTTTTCGTCGGCCTTTATTCCTTCGATGTAATGAGGATATTTCTGCCGAAGTAAAGATTGCATATCTTTCTTCTCTTTACCTGCAAAATAGAGAAAAATATCTCCTTCGTTCAGAAATTGAGTCCCGTCTGCCGGAATAAGTTTCCTTACTTCTCCCAGGGCATTTGAAAATTCCTCATAGCTGATTTCCCAGTTCTCATATAAAAAACGGAATACCTGCAACAACAATGATGTCGGAGCCTGTTCCTGATTATTTAATGTATCAAAACAGGAAAATGATAAATATTTTTTGCCTTTCAAATTTAACAGCAGGTGAAGAATTTTGATCTGCTCTATCTTATTTTTCTGGATATCGGTTAGCAAATGCTTATAAGGGATTTTTTCTGTATCAAGAAATACGGTTCCCTCGTCTATTATGCCGGGGAATTTATGGGAATCCATCCCTATGATAAAAGTATAAGGCCTATCCAGCCAAATCCCTTTTTTATAACTGGCAATATGCAACATACCGGCACAAGGTTCTGAACAGCAGATATATTCATTGCTTAATATATCATTCATGATAGATAAAGCTTCACTATAGAAAATCTCTTCTTTTGCCTGTTTTTCCAACATGCTAAGTCTTTGATTAATCTTTGAAAGTGCTTCTGTGTCAGAAGAATTATTTTCAATTACCGAAAAATCATTTATAATCTGTTTTACCCCACCAGCAAGGTCATTGAGAAATACTGTGGAATTGAAACCACCATCTGGAAGAAGTCTGAATATTTTCAAAATCCAATCTTTAATAATATTGTAAAGTTTAATATCATTTTGATAATTTTTCATTCTGTCATCAGATGAATTTTCTAATTTTTTTTCTAACTCTCTGATTGCCAGTTTAATCCCCGGGATATACCTTTTTCTTTCCCAGCCAATTGGTGATTTTCTTAATAATGAGGCAAATTGTCCTAATGTAAAATTTTCGGGTAAATCAAGGTTAATATTACCGCTATTTAAAATTGTAAATAGTTTTTTTATGCTGTAGTTATCATTTATCCATTCAATTAAATCAAAAAAAAGTTTAGCGGGGTGGCTGTTTTTAATATGTATCCCACTATGAAAAGTAGCCGGAATTTGTTGCGCGGGAAACCCGGCATGCTCATGGGATGAGCTTAATAGTTGGTAAAAATATTGAGAATAGGGCTCCTGCTGTGTATAGAGAACCTGTGCTTCCCCAAAAGGTATATTCATTCCCAGGATAATTCTCAGCACTTCCTTTGCCTCAACATATTCACCATGAGTCCTGAAAAATTCAATATCCGGCTTTACCAGGTTCGTATTTATTTCATTCTTCTGGTTTGATAAACTGAGGATTCTTTGCTCGAGAAACTTATCTGTCTTTTTATTTTGAGCCAGAGAAAAGGAGGCAGGGGCTATTATTGCTTCCGGACAGGCAAAATCAATAATCCTTGCTGTATGCTTAATCTTTTTATTATAAAAAACCTGTTCTAATATATTCATCTGAATATTGGAAGGCATAAGAAAAATACTATTTTTTTCAAAATGACCGGAGGAAACAGCCAGGGAGTATATCTTCGCTTCATCAACCAATCCCCTGTCATTCAGCTGCTTTTCATATTCAGACATAATTCGATAAAGATCTTTCAGCTTCTCAGACTCAACTTTGAATTCAGACTGCCAGCTTTTAGAATCATAACCGGCAGCTCTTACTTCTTTTATGCTGCGGAAAACAGCTTTTGCCAGACCTGTTGAAATCAATGGTAATTGAAAATATGAAATATTGCCTTTCCTGGATAAATCCTTTAATATTTGCATAATTAATACAATTCCCAGGGAATTATCCAGGATATTCAGTTTATTCTTTATTAAATCTTCCAATGCAAAATTTCTGGCAACATCAAAAAGAGTGCTATGACTGAAATTCAGTGAATTAATTTCATAAAAGGAAAGGATCTTTTTAAAGGCATTCCCGTCCACATGAGAAGGAACAAGGATGACCTTTTTTTTAAATGGATATTGCTGTAGAATCTCCTGTATATCTTTTAAATATAAGTACATATAAATCCTGTTTAATATATTTAATAAAAGTTTTTATTTTTTTTGAAAGGCAGCAATTTTCAAATAGGTATCTTCCAAATCATGACCCATTCTGGTAAAATGATGCCTGAACAAAGCCAGGCCGTCATTCTGATATCGGGGAATTAGATGCAGATGGAAATGAAAAACAGTCTGTTTGGCTGCCGAACCGTTAGACTGGATAATATTTAATCCAATAGAGTTGAATATTTGACGGTAATCCATAACCAGCTTTTTGCTGATTTGCATAATATGAGCAAGTGTATCTCCTGGAATATCATAGATATTCTCATAATGTTTCTTGGGAACTACCAGTGTATGTCCTTCATTAACCGGGAATGCATCTAAAAATGCCACACACAGGTCATCCTCATAAACAATATAAGCCTGTCTTTTTTTGTTAATTATTTCACAAAAGATACATCCTTCAGACATAAATACAATTCTCCTTACTTTATTTTAACAAATAATGACATAATAATCTTGTGCAAATGTAATATTTTTATGTTTTTTACTTAGAATAACAGGTCATCTTTTCTATCTTCTAACTTATTCCAATCGATTTCCCTTCTTTCGGGAAAAGATTCACAGGTACCACGTTTCTCAACCGCATAAGAAGCAGCAAGGTTAGCTATTTGAACTGATTTAGCGATAGAATCTGTTTGAATCATGCCGTAAATAAAAGCAGCATTAAACAAATCACCTGCTCCGGTACTATCATTTACTGTCTTGACCGGGAAAGCAGGAACATTAATAAGATTATCCTGGTGCAGGAAACTACACCCTGCAGAACCCTGCTTAACAATCACTTCTCCTACTCCCCAATTCTTAAGCACATTAGCTCCTTGCAGGACTTCTCTTTCTCCTGTCAAGGCACTCATTTCTTTTTGATTCGGTAAAGCATAATCTACCATTCTCCAGAAGCTTTTTTCAGGTAAATCGATTAGAGGTGATGGATCCAGTACTGTTTTTAATTTAAATTTTTTTGCTACCTTTAAAGCAAATTCTACTGTTTTAATGGGGTACTCAAAAGAAATACTAAGCCATTCTGCTAAACCGAAAATCGGTTCAAAACGTATCAAAAAATCCGGTTGTACCATGCGGTTTACTGCGGGAAATCCTACTATTGTATTTTCACCATTAGGACTTATCAAAATTGAACATATTGCAGTCTTACCGGAATTGCTCTTAAATACATATTCTGTATTTAACTTATATTTTCTCAAAGCAGACAGTATATGATCACCGGCAAAATCATTTCCTACTTTTCCCAATAATAAATTAGTAACTTTTAACTTATTCAGAGCAACTGCCTGATTCGCCCCATGCCCCCCAAGGGAAAGAGTGATTTCTTTCGCTCTTAAATTATTTCCTTCCATCGGGAAATAAGGCAAATAAGCCATGCAGTCCAGATTAATGCCTCCGATAACTATGACTGTAGACATCGCACATCAACCTCTTTAACAGTATTCTTATCAATTATTATTATGTTATAAGATAACTTTATTGTCAAAATATCATAGCAATAGCAGTAAAACCCCATAGATTTCGAGGCTGGCAAAAATTTCTCTGGAAAATATAAAAATAGCCCCTGTCTCAGCAATTTGACTGCCTGGGTTATTTATTCGGGGCTATATGGTTTTATTTACAATAAATAATTATGATTGTTTCGATTTTAGTAATTCTTTTAGCTTTTTCTTATTTAAATCCCTTTCTAAAAAGGGTTTTTCTTTATCTTGATGAACTAATAGCAGCTGTTCAAAAGATTTTTTCTGTTTATTTTGGTAAAAAATTCCCAATGGCATTTTCCCTTTTTCCATGGCTTTTGCTAAAGCCTGTTCACGGTTTTCAGACTTATGGTTTTCCAGGTTATAGGTATTTTCTTTAAACCAATTAAAAGTATTAATTTTATTAAAAGTAACACAGGGTTGAAAAATATCCACCAGGGCATAACCGGGATGTTGGATCGCTTTTTTAATTATTTCGACTGTCTTTTCAATATCACCGCAAAAAACCCGCGCAACAAAGGAAGCATCCAGGGAGATGGCTAAAGCCAGGGGATTAATCGGTTCAGAAATCACCCCGTTGGTTTGTACCGGAGTCTTAAATCCATACTGGCTTGTTGGTGATGCCTGACCTTTGGTTAAACCGTAGACCATATTATTGTGAACCAGATGAGTAATATTAGGATTACGGCGTATTGTATGTAAAAAATGATTCCCCCCTTCTCCATACATATCCCCATCTCCACCCTCGGCAATAACCGTTAGCTCAGGATTGCATGCTTTAATTGCTGTGGCAGGTGGTAGTGCCCTGCCATGTAGGCCATTAAGCATATGAACATTAAGATATTGGGGAGTCTTGGCAGCCTGACCTATCCCTGATACAATCACTACCTGCTGAGGTTTCAAAGATAGTTCCTTCAATGCTTGCTGCAAAGCTTTTAATATCATAAAGTTGCCACAACCTGGACACCAGGCTGTTTTTACCTGTTCCTGTTCAAAACTCTTAACGTTTGTCATTTTTTACCCCCTTTTCCGGAAATGGTTTCTTTGATTTCCTTAGCCAATTCATCAGCATAAAAAGGTAATCCATTATATTTTAATATTCTGGCATTGATATTTATGCCAGTGGATTTTTCCAACAATTGAGCAAACTGTCCTGAATAATTGTTCTCTATTGAAATAATCTGGTTGGCTTTTTGCAGATAATCAATTGCATCTTCAGATATGGGGAATACCTGCTTAAAATACAAAGATGCCACATCTTTATTGTTCAGTTTCTCAACGGCTTCTTTGATTATATGAAAAGTTGAACCCCATCCTACACATAGAATTTTGTAATCTTTCGAACCAATCAACTCAGGAGAAATAGTCTCTTTCTTAATCAGGTTCATTTTATCCATTCTCTTTTCCATCATTCTGTTTCTAATATCCATATCTTCAGTTATCAAACCATTTTCGTCATGCTCATCACTGTCTGTTCTGACGAAACCTTCGCCATTACCAGGAATACCCCTGGGGGATACTCCTTTTACTGTTTTGAAGCTATATCTCTGATAGTCTGTTTTTGTTTTAATTATAAATTTTTTCAATTTACCTTTTGGAACAGGAAGGTTATTAATATTATAATAAGTATCCATAGTATATTGATCAGTTAAGATAAAAACCGGGACCTGATATTTATCAGCCCAATAGAATGCTTTTTGGGTAAGAAGGTAGGCATCTTCAATCCTCCCGGGTGCCAGTATTATCCTTGGAAATTCTCCATGACCGGCATGCAAGGCAAGCTGCAAATCACCCTGTTCAGTCCTGGTAGGCAAACCGGTAGCAGGACCCGGTCTCTGAGCCAGATGAACAACCAGAGGACTTTCCAGCATAGCCGCTAAACTGATACCTTCAGTCATTAATGCTAATCCCCCTCCGGAAGTGGTAACTATTGACCGTGCACCAGTATACCATGCCCCGATTGCCATATTTATTGCAGATATTTCATCTTCAGCCTGTTCAGCAATAATATCAAAATCATCAGCAAATTGTGAGAGAAAGACAAGCACTCCGGTAGAAGGCGACATAGGATAGGAAGAAATAAAATTACATCCACCAGCTATTGCGCCGAAACCTACTGATTCAGCTCCATTGATTAATAAATCTCCCTTAATTTCTCTGGATTTTTTTATATGTGATAGCCTTTCCGGATTAATTCGTTTTTCTTCAATTAGTTGTGTTGCTTTTTCAAAACCCATTTCAAGAGCTTTAATATTATCAGGGATAAACTCTTCTTTTTGCTTTTGAGTAAAATAATTCTTCAAATATTTTTTACCCTCTTTGATATCACCTTCCAACAGCCCTAACAGTAATCCTACTGCTATCGTGTTGGCAAAAATAGCATTCCCAATCTCTTTGGCTATATCGAGAAAAGAAAAATCGATGACTTCGCGGTCAGTTTTTAATCTATCTTTATCCCCAATTATAATTGTTTTCCTGTCTATTCTATTAATTACATGAGAAACAGCATCTTCATCTAAAGGGATTAATATGTCTATTCTCTCAACAGGTGCCTGTACCGGTTTATCTGAAACCCGTATTTGAGTGGAATTACTTCCACCTCTCACTCTAGACATATACTCTTTTGTAGCAAAAACATAATAACCTGACATTTTTAACATGCGGGTTAATAGTTGCTCTACAGTTTGGATGCCTAACCCTGCTCCTCCGCATAAAACTATAGATATATCTCTTTCTGCAGAGTTACTTTTTCTTTTAGCCTGTTTCATCTTTATTCCTCCTTTATAAGTATTTTATTCACATAAAATATTAAAAGAATACAATACCCGGTGCCTATAGGATATACTGATATCTCATTATTAATTGTTATTTTTTGCCGGAGGTATAGAAGGTCTCTTATAAGGTACCGGAATATACTGGACAGAAGGCCTCTTCCCAGGATTTTGCGGATACAGATCCATTAATTCATATATTTCTTTTGGCATTTCACTTGAAACGCAAAGTCCTAATTCTTTGGCTTCTTCAAATTTAATAGGGTAATCATGTGTCCATCTCCCCTCAGTCAGGGTTTGGGCAATTTTTTCAGCCTTATCTTCGGTACAATGGTTTTCCGTGAGCAGCTTTTTAATAAAATTATAAACCTGGGTTATCGCTTTCCTGGCTATATCCGCCTGAATCATTGTTTCATCATCAATCTCATTTACATTTTTATCTTTTAAGACATTCAGTATTGAAACAGCCGGATATTGACCTAATTGTGGATCGACTGGACCTAATACCGCATTTTCATCCATAATAATCTCATCTGCTGCCAGGGAGAGCATAGTTCCACCACTCATAGCATAATGGGGAATGAAAACTGTTATCTTGCCTTTATGGCGAATAAGGGCATGGGCAATCTGCTCTGTAGCTAACACCAATCCTCCAGGAGTATGAAGAATAATATCAATGGGCATCTCATCTTCAGTAAGTCTTATTGCCCTTAAAATTGCCTCAGAGTCTTCAATATTAATATACCTGGTTAAAGGTATGCCCAGGATACTCATCGTTTCCTGACGATGAATCATGGTAATAGCTCTGGAACCCCTGCTTTTTTCAAAGCGATGAATAAGAGAAATTCGTGATGATTCTAATCCTTTTTGTTTAAACCATGGGGATAGGACTGAAAAAATAAAGAAGAACCAAAAAAACATACTTAAATATTCCATTAACATACCTCCGCTCATTGCTTCAATTTTATATTCATTATAAACAAAGAGGCCACTTAAAGCAATGAAATTCAGAATGGCTTATGACTAAAAAGGAGCTCCTTAAAACATTTGTTTTATATCGCTCCTTTGTTAATCAGGAATAACAGTTTTTAGTTTTTGGTTTATAGTTTTTAGTTTAAAAAAAATAAAAAATACTGTTATTTCCTCCCCCTCACCCTAACCCTCTCCCTCCAAGGGGAGAGGGAAGAATAAGAAAAGGATAGTTTACAAATAATAATGTTTACTTTAGGAGAGTTTGCGAGTTGACTTTTGACATAGTATATTATTACTGTATTTATTGCTAAATACTTATGACTCAATACTCTTTAATATTTAATAGTGCTAGGCACTTAATTTATTATATTTAGCTAACTATACTATTTTTTCATTCTCTTACATTTTACTAAATGCCACATACCCGATACTTATATTATATTCTTATCATAGATTGTACTTTAAATCTTATATCTTTTTATTAATATAAATTGGTAAGTTTTTGTTATTGACTAATTATTTTTCTAATTATCGTATTTAATGCTCGATACCCACGACTCGATACTATATACTATAACTAATAATTTTCAGCTTTCAACTGGAAAAATGCCTGAGGATGATCACAGGCAGGACACTTCTGAGGCGCCTGTATTCCTTCTAATACAAATCCACAATTTCGACAATGCCAGATCACCTTCTCATTTTTCTTAAATACACTGTCATTATTAAGGTTTTCCAATAATTTACGATACCTGGCTTCATGGTGCATTTCTACTTTAGCTATTTCATCAAACTGGAGGGCTACTTTTTCAAACCCTTCCTTTCTCGCTGTTTCTGCTGAATCCTTGTACAAAGTACCCCATTCCAGAAGCTCTCCATCAGCAGCTGCTTTTAAATTTTCTGCAGTATTACCGATTACTCCGGCAGGATAGCTGGCTTGAATTTCTACCTCTCCGCCTTCCAGTAATTTAAAGAATCTTTTTGCATGTTCTTTTTCATTATCCGCTGTCTCCTGGAATATTGCGGCAATTTGTTCGTATCCTTCTTTTTTAGCTACACTGGCGAAATATGTATATCTATTGCGAGCCTGAGATTCCCCGGCAAAAGCAGCTAATAGGTTTTTTTCAGTTTCTGTACCTTTAAGTTTCCCCATCTTTTCCTCCTTATGAAAATGGCATTACCGTTTACCTGTGTTAATGCCTTAATATTTTTTAATTTTTAAACTGACTGAACTTCTTTTACTTCTGGAATACTATCTTTTAATGCCTTCTCTATTCCCATTTTTAATGTCATCTGACTCATAGGACATCCACGACAAGCTCCGGTTAATCTAACTTTCACTATTCCGTCATCAGTTACATCCACTAACTCTACATCTCCGCCATCAGCCTGTAATGATGGTCTGATTTTCTCTAAAGCTTTTTCAACTTTTTCTCTCATGTATGATTCCTCCAAATTATATTTCTTTTTCTTCTAAAATTTTTTTCTCATTCTTATTAATCAACATTTTCAAAGATATTTTTGATAAATCACCGATTAAATTCTTTTCCACGTTTTCAATTTCTTCCCTTATCTGACAATCGTTAATAATAGGACACTGTTGCTCTTTTCCATAACAATTGCTTAGTCGAAATTTTCCCTGGAAAACTTCTATTAAGTCAAGCAGGCTTATTTTATCAGCATGCACTACTGGTTTATAGCCGCCTTTCTTTCCTTTGTATGATTCCAAAATTCCGGCTCTATTTAATTTTTGAAATATTTTTCTTAAAAATGAACGGGAAATGTTAAAATAGGATGACAAATAACCAGTCGTAACTACTTCATCCTGTTCAGTAAACATAAAACATAACGACCTGATAGCGTATCCTACTTCCCTATTAATTATTTTCATTGTTTTTCACCTTATAAATCGTATCTGAAAAAATTTTTAAACCCTGTTTATCTTGTGTTAGTGTCTTTTATTTTGATAAAAGCCTTCTTCAGAAAATAAATGATACTAAATAAGTATCTTATTGTCAAATATTTCTGCCTGCGAGAACTGCTTCTCCTAATTTTCCTCCTGCCTTTTCACATTTTTTTGCTATTTCAGGGGTCAATTCTGGGCCTGAAGTTATATTATCAACAATATTAAACTTAAAATATTTTCCTATTTTTTCTAAACTTTCAAGTGCCGGTTCTCCGCCTGTGCCTCCTGATGCAAAAAACACACATGGCAAACCCGCAACCAGACTTCCCTTAATTTTGCTTTGGCTGGGAAAATATGTTCGGTCAAAAAAATCTTTTACAGTTCCTGCCATATAATCAAAATAATCAGGTGTACCGATAGCAATCCCCGCTGCCGCTTTCAAATCATCCCAGTTAGCATCTTGTGCATATTTTAACTCAACCTGTAAATCCTTCTGTAAGTTTTCAATTCCTCTTTTAATACTACTTGCCATTTTTTCTACAATTCCGCCTTCGGAATGATAAATAATTAAAATATTTTTCAAAGTATGACCTCCTTTTTAATATAGATAAGATACTATTTTGAAAAACAATAATATTATTAATTAAAATTGTTTGAGAACTAAAATGCAATAGCCAGAATCAAACATATATTACTCTTCATCAAAAAAAGAGCAATCAGATTCTTTAAGAATTTCCTTAGCTTTCCCCAGATCTTTGTCTGATATTAAAATACGAACTTCAGCCAATCCATCTACTGTAAAAGGATGCACTGACCGGGTTACATCAGATTGCAGGATACATCTTATTCCATAGCTCTCCAAAAGGCTTTGAATAGGTAAAGCGTCTACCTCGGTTGGTACCCTGCATAATTCTATAATTTTTGAATTTTTATAATCATTATTTTCCATAATTTTTATGCCTTTCTAAAATAATCAGCCTAATATTCTAATATTCAATTCCAATCCTGGCTTGTACTCCTTTTTGAAATGGATGTTTAATTTCCCTCATTTCTGTTACCAGATCTGCTTTATTGATTATTTCTTCCGGAGCATTTCTGCCTGTTATTATAATTTCTACCTGTTCCGGCCTTTCTTCTAAAAAATCAAGCACCTGCTGAAGTTTTAATAAATCAAAATCTACAGCTATATTCAACTCATCAAATATTACCATATCATATTGACCGCTCTTTGCACCCTGTACTCCTTCAGCAAAAGCTTTTTCTGCTTCCTGATAATCAATCTCCTTAGCTTTCCCTTTATACACAAAATCCTCAGTACCAAAAGTTTTAACGGTAATCTGTGGTATTAAACGGATTGAATGCAACTCGCCATAATCCCATTTTTTCATGAACTGCACTATTAATATTTCTTTTCCCCTCCCGGCTGCTCTTAGGGCAAGACCGAGTGCAGCAGTAGTTTTCCCTTTCCCATTTCCAAAATAAACCTGGACTAAACTTTTCATATCTACACTCCTCATTGATATACATTCTCAGTATTTCAAAAACTAAATTGATATTTTTCTTTATATTGATTATAATAATAACATAAAAATAATATTTTCCATAACAGGTTAAGGGAAGCGTGGTGAAAATCCACCGCAAACCCGTTACTGTGAAAGGTACCGAAAACTGCTCAATGCCACTGGAAAATCCGGGAAGGCGCAGCAAGTAGATAGCCTAAAGCCAGGAGACCTGCCTGTTAAGAGTGTTTTACACTTCTTCGAGGTCAAGAAGTGTGTTTCTTTATTTTTTAGGGAAATAATTTGAGGGCGGGGAAAATAAGATGATTAAGGAGAATTTTATGAATTATAAAAATAAAACAAATAAAGAAAAAAATAAGGTAATTTTTACCTGCTTCATGTTTGTATTCGTGCTATTTATTATTGCAAATATAACCGGCACTGCCCAGGATAATTTATTCCCGATTACACTTATAGATGACAGTGGATTTAAAATTGTAATCAATGAAAAACCTGAAAGAATTATCTCAGCAGCTCCTAGTAATACTGAAATAATTTACACCCTTAATCTGGAAGATAAACTGGTGGGCAGAAGTGATTTTTGTAATTATCCTGATGAAACAAAAGATATTGAAAGTATTGGAAAAATGTCTCCATTGAATTTAGAAAAGATTATTTCCTTAAATCCGGATCTGGTTCTCTCCTATGGTGGATTTCAGTTAAAAGACATTCCCAGACTTAGAGATCTTGGTATAAATGTTTTAGTTATACGGTCTGACACAATACAGGAAATGATTCAAGGTATTGGGCTGATTGCCCACGCTTGCGGAATACCTGAAAAAGGGGAAGAATTAATATCTCAAATAAATGAACGGATTAACTGGATAAGTTTTCAGGTTATGGCTTCATCCCGGCAAAAACCGAAGGTATTTGTGGGTTCTAATTTTGATTCTATCTGGAGTCCGGGCAATGGTACACTATTTCATGAATTAATTACCTTAGCCGGGGGTGAAAATATATTGGGAAATCAACAGGGATGGGTATCTATCAGTCCTGAATTAGTAGCAGAAAGAGAACCTGATATAATCCTTGTGCCTACCGGTATTATGAATCCGGAAGAGATCTCTAAGATAAAGAAAGATATAATGAGCCATCCCGGATGGTCTAACATACCAGCAATTAAAAATAATCAGATTTTTGCCGTAAATGAGGATTTATTCTATCGGGCAGGTCCCCGCCTTGTTGATGGCCTGGAACTATTATATGAAATATTTAACAGAAAAAAATAATAAATACTTATACGGATACCCGAACTGGAAATACAAGGCATTTTTTGTTCTTGTATTCGGCTTTATAGCAATCCTGATAACCGGTTTTATTGGTCTTAATTTTGGTACAATTTCCATTCAACCTCAAAAGATATTATCTATTTTGTGGCATCACAATACCAGTGACAGTCTGGGAATTATTATCTGGGAATTAAGAATTCCCAGATTAATAATGGCAATGCTTGCCGGAATGACTTTAGCCGGAGTCGGTGGTGCATTTCAGGGCATACTAAGAAATCCACTGGCTGACCCTTATATTCTTGGAGTTTCTGCCGGGGCAGCATTGGGGGCATGTACCGGTATTGCTCTTCAATATATAACAGGTACATATTTAACAAACATTCTGCCAATTTTTGCCCTGATTGGCTCTTTTATTTCTATGTTTTTAGTGTATTTTTTTTCTAAAAATAAATCCCATCTTCCCATGACTGATTTATTGCTGGCAGGTGTAGCGGTTAATTTCTTCTTCTCTGCTTTAATCACTCTCCTATTGGCTGTATCAAACCGCGAATTGCATTCAATGATTTTTTGGTTAATGGGAGATCTTTCAAATTCCAGCTGGCAAAAGATCTCTATTATTTTCCTGCCGGTTTTTGCCGGAAGTTTTCTGCTAATATTTTCTTCATTAGAATTGAATGCTATGGCCCTGGGAGAGGAAGAGGCACTCCACCTGGGGATTCAAACAGAAAAATTAAGATTAAGGATTTTTGTAATTGGTTCGGTAATGATTGCCATTGTTGTGTCTTTTACCGGATTAATTGGTTTCGTCGGTCTGGTTATTCCTCACATTGCCCGCCTTATTGTCGGGCCTGACCATCGGATTATGCTACCGGTATCAGCATTGATTGGTGCAATATTTTTAATACTATGTGACACTATTGCCAGAACAGTCTTGGCGCCTACAGAAATTCCTATCGGTGCAATTACCGCTATTATTGGAGCTCCTCTCTTTATTCATCTGTTAAAAAGGAGAAATGAAAATAATGAATACTAAGGAACCCATTATTACTTTAAAAGATATTAGTTTTTCTTATGAAAAAACCCCTTTGCTGCAAGATATTAATTTATCCGTATTCAGTGGTGAATTTATTGGAATTATTGGTCCTAATGGCTCTGGTAAAACCACTTTATTAAAATTAATATCCGGGGTACTGGAACCTCAAAGAGGAAAAATCTTGATATTTAATAAAGATATCACAAATATTCCAAGAAAAAAGCTGGCAAAAATTATCTCGGTTGTACCCCAGGAGTCCCATGTGGCATATAATTATAAAGCCAAAGAAGTTGTTTTTATGGGGAGAATACCTCATATCACTCAATGGCAGGGAGAAACTCTTTTAGATTATCAGATCTCACAAAATGCCATGAAAAAGACAGATTCATTATGTCATGCAGAAAAAGGTATTCACCAGATAAGCGGCGGTGAAATGCAGCGAATATACATCGCCCGGGCACTGGCACAAACTCCAAAAATACTCATGCTGGATGAGTTTGCCTCTCATTTGGATTTGAATTATAAATATGAAATGATAAGAATATTAAGAAATACCCTGCAGGAAGATGTTAAATGTATCATTTCAGTTTTTCATGATCTTAACCTGGCCAGTTTCTGTGCAGATAGGCTAATCCTGTTAAATAAAGGTAAAGTTGAAATAAGCGGAACACCTCAAGAAGTTATAAATAATAACAACCTAAGGAAAGTTTACAGAAGCCACGCACATATTATTCAACATCCAGAACTGGCAATACCGCAGGTAAT
>JAQVMU010000028.1:0-12866 GCA_028703475.1 Atribacterota bacterium
GAAATTTTATAATTTCAAAGGAGTTAAAAATGCAAATACAAGAAAAACAAATTAATGAATTATGGGCTGCTATGCCCGAAATAAGGGAAATACTAAGTGAGAGTAAAAATGAAAAAGAGGCCAGAAAAAAACTTTTTAATTACTGCAAAGATCTGGAATGGGATTACAGAGAAGGTAAAAAATCCCTGCACAAACTTGATTATAGCACTACTTTAGAGGCTATTAAGGTTTTTACAAATCTTATTTCCCTTCGCAATGAGCAGATTGCTGGATTTAGCACATTGAAGCACCTTTGGGAATTAGCCAATAATAATTCTGAGGTAAAGGTTTCAGAAAGTTTCTTAGAAGAATTCAGACATCTTTTTCTGGCAATGGCTGGGAAGGCAAATATAGCACGAGGTTGGTTGGGTCCAATCTTAGAAAAAGATGGCATTAAAATGATTGATTTTCAAAAAATAAAAGGAAGGGAAGCAGGAAAGGCACGATCTGCATATCTGGATAGTCTTTACAATAAGGTGAATAGTTATATAAACCGTTATCCAACCGGACTTGATAAATCTATAATAGATCAACGCAGTAAAAATACTGAAAAAATAATGCAATATTTTTCGGCAAGTGAAGATGATTGGTATGATTACAATTGGCATATAAAAAATATCTTTAAAGACAAAGATGGACTTAATGCTTTGAAGGAATTAATCCCCATGACTGATGATGATATTCAGGCTATCGAAATCTCGTTAGAGCAAGGAATACCATTTGGAATTACTCCATATTATCTTTCTTTGTTTGATTTTAATCGGGATGATAGAAAGTATGATTATCAAGTTCGTTCCCAGGTAATTCCTCCTATGCATTATGTAAAACTAATGGAAGAACATCGACAAGAACGTAATTACTACTTTGACTTTATGGGTGAACATGACACCTCTCCTGAAGAACTGATTACCCGGCGTTATCCAATGATTTCAATATTAAAACCATATGATACTTGTCCGCAAATATGTGTATACTGTCAAAGAAATTGGGAAATCACCGGTCCAATGTTACCAGAAGGTATGCCAACTAAGGAAAAGATTGATAAAGCCCTTTCCTGGTTTTCTAATCACCCGGCTATGCGGGATGTACTGGTAACTGGTGGAGACCCCTTAGCATTAGATGATGAATTGATAAAATATATTATGGATAAACTCTGCTCTTTTGAACAGGTTATCAATATCCGTTGGGGCAGCCGTATTTTTGTTACATTACCGCAAAGGATTACTCATAAACTTGCTGACCTTTTATCGAGCTATGTTGAACCGGGTAAACGTAATGTCGCTATGGTAACTCATATTGAAAGTGCTGCTGAGGTTACTCCTGATTTAGCAGAAGCAGTCACCAAAATGAGGAATAGAGGTATTTATGTATACAATCAATTAGTCTACACCTTAGAGACCAGTCGGCGTTTCCAGAATGCATCCACACGTATTGCAATGAAAAAGGCAGGTGTAGATCCGTATTACACATTTTATCCAAAAGGCAAGGATGAACACAAAGATTATCTGGTTCCGGTTGCTCGCCTATGGCAGGAAAGAAAAGAGGAAGCTCGTTTATTACCTGGAATATTCCGTACTGATGAACCGGTCTTTAATGTACCTCGTTTAGGGAAAAATCACGTAAGAGCATGGCAGGATCGGGAGTTGATTGCCCTTACACCTGAAGGCCAAAGAGTATATCTGTGGCATCCATGGGAGAAAGGAATAGCTCCTGTTGAACCATACGTCTATCGTGATATTGCTATTAAGGACTATTTAAATGAACTAAAAAGACGTGGAGAAAATATCGAAGAATATGATTCAATCTGGTACTATTACTAAATAATTAATAACTTACCAGTAAAAAAACTAAATGGTATGGAGGTGATGAATAAAGAGAATAGGATTTTGAATCTCATAAATAAAAGTTAAAGGAGGAAACAATGAAAAAAATTATTAGTATGTTATTGGTGTTTATGTTAATGTTGACGATATTTACAACTGCTGGTTTTGCACAAACTTTTATTACCTTTGGAACAGGTAGTCCGGGAGGTACTTATTATCCCCTTGGAGGGGCAATGGCTGATTTATGGACTAGATTAGTGGAAGATATTGATGCTACTGCAGAATCCACAGCAGCATCTGTCGAAAATTGCCGATTAACTGGCAGTGATGAGGTACAGCTAGGAATGGCTATGGGTGATGTAGCTTTTAAAGCTTATAATGGTCAGGTTCAATTCGAAAATGACAAACAACCCATAAAAGCACTCTTTTCAATGTATCCAGCTCCTCAGCATTTCATATCTATTGACCCCGAAATCAAATCTGTAGCAGACTTAAAAGGCAAAAGGGTATCAGTAGATGCACCTGGAAGTGGATGTGAAACTATGGCAAGATTGATAATTGAGGCTGCTGGAATGACATATGATGATATGAGGGTAAGTTATTATTCACAGCCGGAAGCTGCCCAAGCTATGAAAGATAGGAATATTGACGCTCTCTTCTGGAATTTTTCATATCCAGGTTCAGCAGTTCAAGAAGTAACCGCTGTTAGGGATGTATTTTTCGTACCAATTGAACAAGAAATAATAGATAAACTAACTGCAGAATATGGATATTACATTGCAGGAGTTATTCCAGCTGGAACATACAAAGGACAGGATATGGATGTTCCGACTATACAAGTTGGAAATGATGTTGTAGTAAATGAAAATGTTAGCGAAGAGGTGGCATATTTACTTACTAAAACACTTTTTGAAAATGCAGAAGAATTACACAACGTACATCCATCAGCAAAGCTATTTTTACCAGAAAATGGCGTAAAAACAGCAATTCCCTTACATCCTGGGGCTGCTAAATACTTTGAAGAAGTAGGTTTAGGTGAATTTGTTCGCAAATAAAGAAATGAAAAAAGCCAGAGAAAATATTTTTTCTCTGGCTTTTTGGCTTTTTATTATTTGTTATATTTTATCAATCAGTGCAGTAATATCTGCTTGCCAAAGTGAAAACCATTTTGTTTTGGAAATAGTCCAAAAAGATAACATGGATAAGGTGCTGTCAATTAAAGTAGAACCTGAAGAGATTTTTTATCTTGAATTTAGAAACTCAAGAGATTTAAATCCAATAATAGATAAATTTAAAATTGGAACAGATGGGAGTTTTTACCTGGTTGAAGAAAGGTATCCGTGGTTTGGTGTGGGGCAAGAATGTCATCCTTCAAGAGATATTACTCATGAAGATGGAATGGTTGTGGTGAAATTAAATAAGAAATTAGAAAAATTACCATTGAGAGTTGCTTATACCGTAGATCAGATTTTAAAAGTAAAAAATAAAAATTATTTAATTGGCTCCATTGCCGAAAAAGGAAAGGCAATTGAAATTTGTATTAGTATTAAGGGAGGTTAAAATAAAGTGACCAAAGATGAAAAAGACAATGAAAATAAAAAAAGCAACATATTAAATGAAAGCAATAATAAGCTTGCAGAAGAAATTGAAGACATAGAATTTAAAGCCAAAAGAGATCTGGTAGGGAATTGGTATATCCCAATTATTATTTCTGCTGTCGGATTGTTCATTTTTCATATGTATACTGGTTGGTTTGGTGCATATTTCAGTTTAATACAAAGGTCTATCCATTTTTCGCTAATACTTATTATGACATTTTCTTTATTCGCCAGGTCTCCAAACATTAAAAGAGACAGAATTCAATGGTATGACTTTATTTTTATTGCACTATCAATAATACTTTGTATTTACATTTTAATAAATATTCATGAACTTGTTTGGCGTGCAGGTAATCCAAATCAAATCGACGTAATATTTGGAGTAATACTTATTCTTATAACCCTGGAAGCCACTCGAAGAGCTGTTGGGCCACCTTTAATGTATGTTGCAATTTTTTTCTTGCTTTATGCTCTGGTGATTGGGCCATATATGCCAGGAAGATTTGCTCACGGCACATTCTCGATAAGACGAGTTGCATATTATTTATATTTAACTGATGCTGGTATTTTCGGAACACCGTTGGGAGTATCTGCTAATTTTGTATATCTTTTTATTCTGTTTGGATCAATATTAAATAAAACTGGAGCAGGAAAATTTTTTATTGATTTTGCGACTGCTTTGACTGGATACACCAGAGGAGGACCGGCAAAGGCAGCTGTTGTATCAAGTGGGATGATGGGTACAATATCCGGAAGTTCAACTGCCAATACTGTCACTACCGGAAGTTTTACGATACCGTTAATGAAAAATATTGGTTATAGTTCTGTTTTTGCTGGTGCTGTAGAACCGGTTGCATCTACAGGTGGTCAAATAATGCCTCCTATTATGGGAGCCGCAGCCTTTATTATGGCAGAATTTTTAGGAGTTCCTTATATTGAAGTGGCAAAAGCTGCAATACTACCGGCAATATTCTATTATCTGGCTCTCTTTATGGCTGTTGATTTTAGGGCTGCTAAAATAGGGTTAGTAGGGTTAAAAAGGGAGCAGCTTCCCAGTCTAATAAAAACATTAAAAATTGGCTGGATATTATTAGCTCCTATATTTATTTTAATATATCTATTGATTAATGGCTATTCTCCTCAAAAATCGGTTGTTTCAAGCATACTGGTTCTATTGCTAATAAGTATGATAAGTAAAAAAACAAGAATGACTCCTAAAAAACTATTGGAGGCATTGACTGATGCCGGGATGGCTGCGACGACTGTTGCTGTAGCTTGTGCAGCTGCAGGTATAATTGTTGGAATAACAACCATGTCAGGATTAGGCTTAAAATTCACCGGTATTGTTTTTAATTTATCAAGGGGTATATTGCCTATCGCCTTATTTTTAGCGTCCATATCTTCTTTAGTATTAGGTATGGGTGTTCCGACAACCGCTAATTATGTGATCATGGCAACTCTAATAGCACCTGCATTGATTAGACTTATGGCAGAAAACTCAGCATTAATTCTTCCACATTTGTTTGTATTTTATTATGGTATTCTAGCAGATATAACACCTCCTGTAATGCTGGCTGTATTTGCTGGGGCTGCGATAGCCAGGGCACCTGCTTTAAAGGTTGGAGTGGAGGCTATGAAATTAGCTCTTCCCGGATACATACTTCCTTTTATGTTTATTTATCACCCAATATTGATTTCATGGAATTTTATGCAGGATTTTAATATTGGCAGGCTTATCTTTGCAATAATTCTGGCATTATGTATGTCTTTGGGATTTGCGGGAGCAACCCAGGGATATTTTATCAGGAAGACCAGCATACTGGAAAGGCTAATGCTATTTATTGGTGCATTTTGTGTTATACCTTCTCAGGTAATGACAAATATAATTGGTGTTGGCTTAATTGGAATAACCTTGATAGTGCAAATATTAATTAAACCAAAAGAAATGGTTGGATAATAAAGCTATAAATATTTTGACAAAATCGATAGATATGGTATTCTATAAATGATTAAAACATTAAACAATTAATCCAATTAATATTATTAAGGATATCAATGGATATTGAGATTAACAAGAATAGTAAAATTCCACTTTATCTTCAAATAGAGGAATGTCTGAAAAGGTTGATAAAAGAAGGACAAATAGAAAAAGGATCCCAATTACCAACTGAAAGAGAGCTATCAGATAAGCTTGGTGTAAGCAGAAATACAGTAAGCACTGCATATCAGGAACTTGCAAGAGAAAAAGTCATTACCTCAATATCAGGTAAAGGTACATTTGTTATTTCAAATGGTAATTTCCCAAAAACAAAAATGTTAAGATATAACAGCCTTTCTTTAATTAAACATATTGATAAAGCAATAGAGAAGGCATTAGAACAAAATATTCCATTTGAAGATTTCATGTTCCTGATAAATCAGCGGCTAAAAGATAAGAGTCATTTGCTAAATAATGTCAATGTAGCCTTTATAGAATGTAACCAGGAACAATTGTATTATTTCTCAAAAAAATTAGAGTTGGGAACAGGTATTCATATAATTCCGCTTTTAATTGATGAGATGTATAGTACTACTGCAAATTTTCTTAAACAAATAGAATCAGCTGATTTAGTAGTAACGACTTTTTTTCATCTTAAGGAAGTAAAAGAATTTTTAAAAGACACAGATAAAAAAATAATTGCCATTGCATTAGATCCGCAGATAGAAACAATGGTAAACATTGCCCGTGCTACTTCTCCGAATATGAAAATAGGACTGGTTTGTATTACAGAAAATTTTGCTGAACGTGTTTTTAAATCAATTAAAATTGCTGGAATAAAATATAGAAAATTATCCTACACAATAACACGGGATAACGATAAAATAAAAGAATTTATCCACAATTGTGATATTCTAATTTCCTCTCCAGGGCGAAAGAAAATTGTTAAAAAATATATTAATAACTCGAAGCCATTAATAGAGTTTATTTACATACCTGACAAAGGATCAATTGATACTTTAATGAATAAGATTTTAGATATAAAGAGAGAAAGGTAAAGGTGTTATTATGCAACAAAAGGATAGTAAAAAGATTTATCAAAATGAAAAGACCAGGATTACGGTGAAAGAAGACTGGTGTAAAGCCTGCGGAATTTGTATTAACTATTGCCCAAAAAATGTACTTGTTGCAAGTGATAAAGGCCAGCCTGTTGCAAAAAACATTGATGATTGTATTCAATGTATGTTATGCGAATTACGTTGTCCGGATTTTGCCATTATGGTAGAAAACAAAGAGAATACTGATGCAAATAATTTAGAGCATGTTAGTTTGGAGGATTAATTATGAAGAAAAATAAAGTTACAAAAATATTGCAAGGAAATGAGGCTTGTGTGGAGGGGGCTATATTGGCGGGCGTACGTTTTTTTGCTGGTTATCCTATTACTCCTGCTTCTGAGATTGCTGAGGGAATGGCTAACAGACTTCCTGTAATGGGTGGCAAATTTATGCAGATGGAAGATGAGATTGCAAGCATGGCGGCTATTATAGGAGCATCATTAGCTGGTTTAAAATCTATGACAGCAAGCTCAGGTCCTGGAATATGTTTAAAGCTGGAAAATATTGGATTTGCAGCAATTGGCGAGATACCTTGCGTGATTGTAAATGCACAAAGAGGCGGTCCAAGTACAGGTCTTCCAACAAAACCCTCTCAGGGAGATGTTATGCAGGCACGTTGGGGTACTCACGGAGATCATCCTATGATTGCCCTTGCTCCATCAGATGTAAATGAAATATTACATATGACTGTTAAGGCTGTTAATTTTAGTGAAAAATATCGTACCCCTGTAATGTTGTTACTTGATGAAGTTATTGCTCATATGAGAGAAAAGGTAGATATTCCTTCAATAGAAGATTTAGAGATTATAAATAGAAAAAGGCCAAATGTAGCAGTAGAAGATTTTTTACCATTTAAACCCGATGAAGACATGATTCCCCCTATGGCGAATTTTGGAAGTGGGTACAGATATCATGTTACAGGTTTGGTTCATAATGAAAAAGGGTACCCAACATCTAATGCTGAGGAAGTTGATAGATTTATAAGAAGATTAGTAAATAAAGTTGAATTTAATAAAAAAGATATTATTATTGAAGATGAATATTTATTAGATGATGCTGAAATAGCTATTGTTGCTTACGGTTCAGTAGCCAGGGCAGCTGAAAGAACAGTTAAATTAGGAAGAGAAAAAGGAATTAAAATAGGTTTATTAAAACTAATAACATTATGGCCTTTTAGTGATGACACAATCAACAAGATTGCAGAACAGGTAAAATTAATTATTGTTCCAGAAATGAATCTGGGACAGATGGCTGGAGAGGTTGAAAGAGCATCGAAGGGAAAATGTAGGGTTATTTCTTATGGAAAAGTTGATGGTAATTTGATAAATCCCGTTGAAATACTCGAGAAAGTAGAGGAGGAAATAAAATTATGAAAAGTAATGATATCATAGGTAAATATATTAGAAAAGAAATGTTTCCTCATATTTGGTGTCCAGGTTGTGGTAATGGTATTGTTTTAGGTGCATTAATTAGAGCAATTCACAGCTTAGGTTGGGAAAAAGATGAAATTGCAATGGTATCTGGGATCGGTTGCTCAAGTAGAATCACTGGATATGTAGATTTTAACACTATGAATACAACACATGGTAGGGCACTGGCTTTTGCAACTGGTATTAAAATGGCTAACCCAAAATTAAAAGTAATTACTGTTATGGGAGATGGTGACTGTTCTGCTATAGGCGGGAATCATTTCATTCATGCAGCCCGTAGAAACATAGATATTACAGCTATAATTATCAATAATATGATATATGGGATGACCGGCGGTCAATATTCCCCATTAACCCCAACAGGAAAATTTGGTTCTACTGCACCTTACGGAAATATTGACCAAAATTTTGATATATCTGCATTGGCTGCGGCCGCAGGAGCATCATATGTTGCAAGAGGTAGTATTTTTAATGTGAATCAAGGTATTCGGTTTATAAAGAATGCTTTAAATAAAAAAGGCTTTTCAGTTGTTGAGATGATTTCGGACTGCCCTGTTTCTTATGGTAAGATGAATAAGCTTAGAACCCCAATACAGATGTTAGAATGGATTAAAAGTATTTCTATACCTGAGAGTACCTGGAAAAAATTATCCGAAGAAGAGAAAAAAGACAAGATACCAACTGGTGAATTCTTAAATATAGATATACCCGAATATACTGAAAGGTATCAGGAAATTTGTTTCAATGCCCAACAAAAGGGAGGAAAAAATGAATAACGAAAGAAAAGAAGTTTGTTTAAGCGGCTCTGGTGGACAAGGGCTTATCCTGGCTGGTATTATTTTAGCTGAAGCAGCCGGAATTTATGACGGATATGAGGTAGTACAGACACAATCTTATGGTCCTGAAGCCAGAGGTGGGGCCAGTAGATCAGAAGTAGTTATCAGTAATGAGAAAATTGATTATCCCAAAGTTTTGAAATCTGATATTTTACTGGCTTTAACACAAGAATCCTGCGATAAGTATATAAATAGATTAAAAAATGATGGTTTATTATTAGCAGATTCAACTAATGTTTTAAAAATTCCCGATTTTGGCGGAACTATATATCAGTACCCAATAGAAGAAGATGCTGTTAAGGTAATAGGCAATAAATTAGTTACCAACATCATTTCTTTAGGAATAATAGTAGAGCTAACTGATATAGTCAGTCATGATGCTATTAAAAAGGCTCTTCTTGATAGAATACCTCTTAGAGTAAAAGAATTGAATGAAAAAGCCCTGGAACATGGCTTTAAAGTTGCAAAAAAATTATAAAACAAAAATAATAAAAAGGATGGAGCAGTAATGAAAATATTGGTAGTAAATAGTGGTAGTTCATCAATAAAGTATCGACTTTTTGATATGACTGATGAATCTTTGTTGGCGAAAGGATTAGTCGAAAGAATTGGAATAGAAGGTTCAATAATAAATCACTATCCCACAGGGAAAAGTTCAATAAAAAAGGAAATAGATATTCCTGATCATCGAAAGGGAATAGAGTTGGTAATTGATGCTTTATTGAATAATGAACATGGGGTAATCAAAGATATTAAAGAATTGTATGCTATTGGTCATCGTGTTGTTCATGGAGGAGAGAAATATTCAGATTCTGTATTAATAAATCAAGATGTTATGGATACTCTTAATAAATATACAGAATTAGCCCCATTACATAATCCACCAAACATGCTGGGGATCAAAGTATGTCAGGAATTACTACCGGAAACACCACAAGTAGGGGTATTTGATACCTCTTTTCATCAAACAATTCCTGAGCACGCTTATCTTTATGGTTTACCTTATCATTATTATGAAAAATATAGAGTTAGAAGATATGGTTTCCATGGCACTTCCCATAAATATGTTTCACAAAAAGCGGCAAAATTTTTAAATAAAGATATTAAGGATTTAAAAATAATAACCTGTCATTTAGGAAACGGCTCAAGCTTAACTGCAATAAAGAATGGAAAATCTATTGATACTAGCCTTGGTTTTGGAACAATATCAGGTGTTATTATGGGAACTCGCTGTGGTGATATTGATCCAGCAGTTATACCATTTTTAATGGGTAAGGAAGAAATAGATTTTAAAGAAATGAACGATATTCTATATAAGAAAAGTGGATTTATTGGGCTATCTGAGGGAATATCCAGTGATAAACGTGATTTAGAAGAAAAAGCTAAGCAGGGAGACATAAGAGCACAAAGAACACTCGCTATACTTCATTATGGATTAAAAAAATATATTGGTGCATACACAGCTGCAATGAATGGATTGGATGTATTGATATTTACTGCTGGAATAGGAGAAAATTCCCCAATGTTGAGAAAAGATGTTTGCGGAGAATTAAGTTTCTTTGGTATTGATATTGATGAAAAGAAGAACGAAGTAAAAGGAAAACTAACAGATATAAGTTCTGAGAATTCAAAGGTCAAAGTTCTTGTTATTCCGACAAACGAAGAATTGATGATAGCCAGAGATACAGTTGAAATTTGTAAAAATTTATAGAATATTTATTAAATAAGTTATGAATAATATAATATTAGGAGCATCGAATGTATCAGATTAAAGAAAAAAAACAATTATATAAAGACATTTATGGAATGTGGATAAAAGCGGAAGAGGTTGCAAAAACTGTTGAACCAGGACAATTTGTTATTTTGATGACTAAGGAGGAAGGAGAAAGAATTCCTCTCACTGTAGCTGATTATAATAGGGGAGAAGGTTTAATTTATATTGTTTTTCAGGTAGCTGGAAAAACAACTGATGAGCTCTCTAAATTTAAAGAAGGAGATAGCCTTTTTTCTTTTATTGGACCTTTAGGTAAAAAAACAGAAATCAAAAATTATGGAACTGTTGTAGCAGTAGGTGGAGGTACTGGAATTGCATGCATTCACCCAATTGCCAGAAATTTAAAAGAAGCCGGTAATAAAGTTATTACTATTATAGGTGCACGATCAAAAGACCTGATAATCATGGAAGAAGAATTAAAGAAAGTATCAGATGAATTGATTGTTACTACTGACGATGGAAGTTATGGGCGGAAAGGTTTTGTTACTGATGTACTTAAAGAAAAGCTGGATAATGACAAAACTATAAAAAAAGTATGGACAATAGGTCCTCCTATTATGATGAAGGTGACTTGTGCATTAACTAGTTCCTATCCTGTTGACACAATTGTGAGCCTAAACACAATTATGGTTGATGGAACAGGTATGTGTGGTTCATGTCGTGTATCTATCGGAGGAGAAACAAAATTTGTCTGTACCGATGGACCTGAGTTTGATGGGCAATTAGTTGATTGGGATGAATTTATGAATCGAATAAAACGTTACAGGAGTGAAGAAACAACCTCCTGGGATAAATATAAACACAATAAAACATGCCGATGCAAAGGAGGAAACAATTAATGGCTGAGATGATACCAATGAAAGACAGAATGAAACAAGATCAGGTTCCAATGCGAGAACAACCTCCTGCTGAACGTGTAAGGAATTTTAAAGAGGTTCCATTAGGATATAACAAAGAAGAGGCTATTAAAGAAGCGCAAAGATGTCTGCAATGCAAAAATCCTACATGTATGGTTGGGTGTCCTGCTGAAATAAATATTCCTGCTTTCATAAGATATATAGTGGAAGAAGATTTTGAAAAAGCATATTTGACTATTCTTGAAACGGATGCTCTTCCAGCTGTAACGGGACGTGTTTGTCCCCAGGAAGAACAATGTCAGAAAGAATGTGTGCTAAACAAAAAGGGTAAACCTATTGCAATTGGAAGATTAGAGAGGTTTGTGGCTGATTGGGCAAGAGCAAATAATATTCATGGGGAGAAGGACGGAGACCAAAAAAAAGGTTGTGCAGTAGCGGTAGTAGGTTCAGGTCCGGCTGGTTTAACATGTGCTGCCGACCTGGCTAAAATGGGATACAATGTAACCCTTTTTGAAGCTTTACATAAGCCGGGAGGAGTTCTGGTTTACGGTATTCCTGAATTTAGGCTTCCCAAAAAAATTGTTGAGTATGAAGTAAATGAAATTAAGAAAATTGGTGTTAAAGTAGTAAAAGATTTTGTAGTCGGAGCTACAAGCAGTGTAGATTTTTTAAAAAAGGAATTTGATGCCATATTTTTAGCAAATGGTGCTGGAGCACCACGGTTTATGAATATTCCTGGAGAAAACATGAATAATGTTTATTCTGCTAATGAATTTCTTACACGTTCAAATTTGATGAAAGCGTATCTTTTCCCTGAATATGATACCCCACTTATAATTGGTAAAAAAGCAGCCACAATTGGAGCAGGAAATGTCGCAATGGATTCTGCAAGAACAGCATTGAGGCTTGGAGCTGAAAAATCATACATTGTATACCGGCGTTCAAGAAATGAAGTTCCTGCCAGAGCAGAAGAAGTCCATCATGCCGAAGAAGAGGGAGTCGAGTTTAATTTTTTAACATTACCAGTTAAGGTATTAGGTGATAAAGAGGGAAATGTTATTGGAATGGAATGCTTAAAGATGAAATTAGGAGAACCTGATGAATCAGGCAGAAGAAGACCTATTCCTATTGAGGGTTCAAATTTTACCTTGGAAGTTGATATGGTAATAGATGCTATTGGTACTATGGCTAACCCTATTATAGCTAACAGTGCAAGGGGAGTTGAAGTTAATAAATGGGGGTACTTTAAAGTAGATGATAAAACAAGAATGACTACTTGCCCGGGAATTTTTGCAGGGGGAGATATTGTAAGAGGATCTGCTACAGTTATATCAGCCGTTGGTGATGGGAAAGTTGCAGCAAGATCTATTGACTCGTATTTATCTTCCGGCGGAAGCCTTAGAAATAATGGATGT
>JAQVMU010000028.1:12966-18777 GCA_028703475.1 Atribacterota bacterium
AATCAATTTGAAATTGTCCAGGCTCAGTTTGATTCTAATGCTGAAAAGAGTGGTTTGAGTGAATCTATGTGTGAATTTTTGAGGGAAGCGGAAAGGGAAATACGTATTCGTATTCCGGTTGAAATGGATGATGGCACTACAAAGACTTTTACAGGATTTAGAGTCCAACATTCTACGGCCAGAGGTCCCGCAAAAGGTGGGTTGAGATTTGCAGAAGACGAAACTGTTGATATGGTAAGGGCATTGGCAATGATGATGGCATGGAAATGCGCAGTGGTAAACATTCCTTTAGGTGGAGGTAAAGGTGGTGTTGTTTGTAATCCCAGAGAGCTCTCAGAGAGGGAAACAGAAAAGCTTTGCCGGGGATGGGTAAGAAAAGTATATGAATTTGTAGGGCCGGAAATGGACGTCCCTGCCCCAGATGTGGCTACAAATGCTCAGGACATGTTATGGATTATGGATGAGTATGATACTATAGCAAGAAGCAGAAAGCCTGGTTTTGTTACTGGAAAATCGGTTGGTGTTGGTGGCTCATTGGGAAGAACAGAAGCAACAGGCTATGGAGTTATATATTGTGTAAGAGAGGCATTGGAAAAGTTAAATATTAGTATCAAAGGGGCTACTGCCTCTATACAAGGAGCAGGAAACAATGCCCAGTATTGCTGTGAAAAATTTGTAGAATTGGGCGGTAAAGTAATTGCAATGTCCTGTTGGGATGCCAATGATAAAAAAGCATATACATATTCTTCTGAAGATGGCATTAATCCAAAAGATTTATTTGCATCAGGCACTTTAGATAAATTTGGAACAATAAATCAAGAGAAAGCAAAATCATTTGGATGGAAACAGGAAGATGCCGATGCCTGGCTAAAAAAGCCTGTAACAGTTTTAATACCAGCAGCTTTGGGATCTGCAGTACATGAAGACAATGTAAATGAAATTAATTTCAATAGTGTTAAAATTTATGCCGAAGCAGCAAATACTCCTACTACACCTGGAGCAGATAAAATTATTAAAGAAAAAGGAATATATGTAATTCCGGACTTTCTCTGCAATGCAGGCGGTGTAACTGTTTCTTATTTTGAACAGGTTCAGAATAATATGAATTATTACTGGACTAAAGAAGAAGTTTTAGAAAAATTAGAAAAAATTATGACAGAAGCATTTAATGATGTAGCTCAATTGGCTGAAAAAGAAAACATGTATACCCGGGATGCTGCTTATGTTATTGCGGTTAGGCGGGTTGCTCATGCTGTTGAAGGAAGAGGTTGGGTAAAAAAATAGAAACGAAATTTAGGAATGAGGTTGAAGGCTATATATGCAAGTAATTGCCCTGGTAGGGGAGAGCGGAACAGGAAAAAGTCACAAAGCTCTATTGATTGCCCATAAAGAACATATTGATTATATTATCGACGATGGCTTGTTGATAAAAAAAGACAGGATTCTGGCAGGATTATCTGCCAAAAAAGAATCAAATAGAATACAGGCAATAAGAAGAGCAATTTTTTTTGAAGAAGAACATGCCAAATCTGTCAGAGATGTTATTAAAAAAGAAAAGCCAAAAAAGATAATGGTTTTAGGTACGTCTCATGGGATGGTTGAAAAAATTGTTAGTACATTAGAATTACCACCCATACACAAAACTTTTCTTATCGAGGATATTTCCAGCGACAAGGAAATCCAACTTGCTCGAAATAGCCGTTCAAAAGAAGGCACTCATATTATTCCTCTACCAGGGATAGAAGTTCAAAGGAAATTCCCAATAAATTTAGTAGATTCTTTAGAAATATTTTATAGAAAGAGATACAACAAGAGAAAAATTGGTGAAAGAACAGTTGTTAGGCCTCCTTTTAGTTATTTTGGTAAATTATACATTTCCGAAAACGCTATCCTGGATATTATTTCATATAACATAAATAATTATGAGGAAGTAATCAGGATTGGTAGAACCAAGATTAATATTACAGAAGACGGCATTTTAATACAGATGAATATAATTCTACGTTATGGCAACAGCATTACTAATACTGTTCAAAAAATTCAGGAGAAGTTAAAAAAAGAACTGGATTACATCACTGGTATTAATGTTATAAAGATTAACATATTAGTGGAAGATCTTATAATGGAAAATAACAAAGTTTAACAGACATAATATCATTGTTTTATTAATATTAATTTTTAATGAAAACAGGAGGTTGGACTAATTGTGGATTATAAAAAAGTAAAAAAAGCCAGAAAAGACTGGACAGATAAAACCCTGGACCCGGTATTGAAGAAGTTTCCAGAAAGAAAAGAAAAGTTTTTAACAGGTTCCAATAAGGAAGTAAAAAGATTATATGACCCATTGGATACAGAAAATATTGATTACCTTAAAGAAATAGGCTATCCCGGAGATTATCCTTATACAAGGGGTGTCCAACCTACCATGTATAGAGGTAGATTATGGACTATGAGACAATATGCAGGATTTGGGGATGCCGAGGAGTCAAATAGAAGATATAAATATTTGCTTAAAAATGGACAGACAGGGCTCAGTATAGCTTTTGACTTACCCACCCAAATTGGCTATGATTCTGATAATTCAATGTCCCATGGTGAGGTAGGAAAAGTTGGAGTGGCTATTGATTCATTGAAAGATATGGAAATATTATTTGAAGGTATACCATTGGACAAAGTAAGCACTTCAATGACTATTAATGCACCTGCTGCCGTATTGCTTGCCATGTATATTGCAGTAGCAGAGAAACAGGGAGTACCGGCTAATAAGTTAAATGGAACAATTCAAAACGATATACTAAAGGAGTATATTGCAAGAGGGACTTATATTTTTCCACCTTTACCATCTATGAGATTAATTACAGATATCTTTGAGTTTTGTTCTAAAGAGCTACCGAGATGGAATACTATTAGTATAAGTGGATACCATATCAGAGAAGCTGGTTCTTCTGCAATACAGGAAATTGCCTTTACACTGGCTAATGGTATTGCTTATGTTGATGCAGCTGTAAAAAAAGGTTTGGATGTAGATAATTTTGCTCCCAGGTTGTCATTTTTCTTCAATGCTCATAATGATTTGTTTGAAGAAATCGCAAAATTTAGGGCAGCCAGGAAATTATGGGCAAAAATTATGAAGGAGCGTTTTGGAGCAAAGAACCCAAAATCTTTAATGCTTCGTTTTCATACTCAAACAGCAGGTTGTACTTTAACTGCACAACAACCAGATAATAATATAATCAGAGTTACATTACAAGCTCTTGCGGCAGTTCTTGGCGGTACTCAATCATTGCACACAAATTCGAGAGATGAGGCTCTTTCGTTACCATCACAAAAATCAGTTAGGATTGCCCTGAGAACACAACAAGTGATTGGCCATGAAAGTGGTGTCACTGAAACCGTAGATCCGCTTGCAGGCTCTTATTATATTGAGACAATGACCAGGGAAATTGAAGATGAAGTAATGGTTTATATTGACAAAATTGATAAATTAGGAGGCGCTCCAAAGGCCATAGAAAATGGTTTTGTCCAAAGAGAAATACAAAATAGTGCTTATCAGTATCAAAAAGACATAGAGGATAAAAAGAAAATCATTGTAGGTGTAAATCAATTCCAATCAGAAGAAGAAACAATGAAAGATTTGCTTAAGGTAAATCCGAAAATTGAAAAGCAGCAGGTTGAAAAATTGGAAGATACTAAGAAAAGTCGCGCTGGAAATGAAGTTAATAAAAAATTAAAAGAATTAAAAAAAGCAGCTAATACTGATAAAAACTTAATGCCATTTATAATTGACTGTGTAAAAAGCTATGCTACATTAGGAGAGATATGTGACCAATTGAGAGACGTTTTTGGAGAATACAAAGATTCTATAAAGATATAGTATCAAGGAAGGTGAATTATGAGTAAAACAAGGATAAGAGTTTTAGTTGCTAAGCCGGGATTAGACGGGCATGATCGCGGAGCTAAAGTTATTGCAAGGGCATTGCGAGACGCAGGAATGGAAGTAATCTATACAGGCCTAAGGCAAACCCCGGAGCAGATTATTGAAGCAGCTGTGCAGGAGGATGTTAATGTAATTGGACTCAGTATATTATCAGGAGCTCATATGTATTTATTTCCAAAAATAACTGATATGTTAAAAGAAAGAAAAATGACTGATATTCTGGTAATCGCAGGAGGAATAATACCGGCTGAAGATATTGTTGAATTAAACAAAATGGGAATAAAGAAAGTTTTTACACCGGGCACTGATACAAAAGAAATAGTTGATTTTATCAAAAAAAATATAGCTGTTGCTTAATTTTTAAAAGGTGTATTATTTATGATTACGAGCAGTAGAATCCGTAAAGCTGATAGCAGGGCTGTAGCAAAGTTGATAACATTGGTGGAAAATGATTTCAAATCTGCTCAACCAATATTAAAGGAGTTACATCAATATTGTGGAAAAGCAGTTGTTATTGGAATAACTGGTCCACCAGGATCAGGCAAGAGCACTATCACGGATAAAATAACAAAACATTTAAGGAAAATGGGTAAAAAAGTTGGCATAATAGCCATTGATCCCAGCAGCCCTTTTACCGGTGGAGCTATTTTGGGTGATAGAATAAGGATGCAAGATTTGACAATTGATAAAGATGTTTTTATCCGAAGCATAGGTGCACGTGGTCATTTAGGTGGACTCTCAAGGTCAACACAGGCAGTTGTTAAAATTATGGATGCAATGGGAAAAGATTTTATTATTATTGAAACTGTGGGAGTTGGTCAATCAGAAATAGATGTAATTAAGGTATCGGATCTTGTTCTTTTGGTTGTAATGCCAGGAATGGGAGATGATATCCAAGTAATAAAAGCCGGGATTATGGAAATAGGAGATATATTTGTCGTTAATAAGTCAGATAGAGATGGTAGTGACAAATTAATTGCTGAAATTGAAATGATGCTTCATTTAAAAGAAGATAATGAAAAAAAATGGGTTCCTCCAATTATAAAAACTATCGGTACTGAAAACAAAGGAATAGCAAATCTTTGGAATGAAGCAGAAAAATGTATCAAGTACCTAAATAAGACAGGTGAACTATTAAAAAGAAGAAAGTATAGAACAAGAAAAGAAATATATGACCTATTTCAGGAAAATTGGCGCGAAATGTTTTTTCAATTTATAAGCAAAGAAATGTTTGAAAAAGAAGTTGATAAGGTACTAATGCAAAACGATAATCCTTATAACTCAGTAGAAAAATTAACTAAAATATTTAAAGAAAACTTAATTAAGGGAGGTAAATAAAAGTGTTTAAAAAGATTGACCATATTGGAGTTGCTGTTAAAAATCTTGGAGATTCGCTTCATATTTTTAAGGATATTTTAGGAATGCAATATACTGGGGAAGAAGAAGTAGAAGAGCAAAAAGTCAAGACAGCCTTCTTGCCTGTTGGAGAAAGTGAAATAGAATTGTTAGAATCAACTTCTCCAGATGGTGCTATTGCTAAATTTATTGAAAAAAGAGGAGAAGGTATTCACCATATTGCCTTCGAAGTGGATGATTTAGGGGAAAAACTAAAAGAATTAGAGAAAGCAGGCGTAAGATTAATTGATAAAGAACCAAGATATGGTGCTGGAGGGGCACAAATTGCTTTTTTACACCCCAAAAGTACAAATGGGATCTTGATAGAGCTTTGTGAACATAAATCTTAAAAGTAATATTCTTGGTAAAAATAAATTATGTCTTTAATGTTTGCAGGTTATTTTAAGATGAATCAATAAAGGCTTTATTTTATAAAATAAAAATTATCCAGGTAGTAAGAGAGGTGGAGACTTAATGGA
>JAQVMU010000029.1 GCA_028703475.1 Atribacterota bacterium
CTTTTCCCAATAAATTCTTCTCCAATAATAAAAGCCTGTGCAATACCCTCAGGCTTTGGCTGACCCTGATAGGAGATATTTAACCCAATTTCTTCACCATTGCCAAACAAATCCTCAAAGTTAGGCAAACTCCGGGGAGTAGAGATGATTAATATGTCTCTAATACCAGCCAGCATCATGGTTGATAATGGATAATAAATCATCGGCTTATCATATACAGGTATAAGCTGTTTGCTTATTGCTTTAGTAGAAGGGTTGAGACGGCTGCCGGAACCACCTGCCAAAATAATACCTTTCATTTTTAGACTCCTTTTATTTCAATTTATTTACTGACTATTTCTTTAATCATTCCAACAATTATATCAACTGTATCTGTGGATAAATCTGTATATAATGGAAGGCATAATATTCTGTCTGAAACTGAATGAGCAATATTCAACTTGTTTTTATTTACTTTGTAGTTATTTTTGCTGTCCAAAAAATAATCAAAATCAGCTGTAAGTGGGTAGAAATACTTTCTTGTCTTGATATTATGCTTATTAAGCAACTCTGAATATATCTTGTTTCTTATTTGATTATTTTCAAAACATACAGGCATATAGATGTAATTATATCTGGAAGCAATAATTTTCTGGAAACTTATACCGGGAATATCTGCTAACTTCTCTTGATAATGTTCATAAATTTGTTGCCTTTTTAATATTCTCTCATCAATATTCTCTAAATTACACAATCCCATGGCTGCCTGAAATTCATTCATTTTAGCATTTACACCAGGGAGCACTACTTTTTCTTCAGAAACTATTCCAAAATTTCTTATTAATTTTAGTTTTTCTGCTAATTCATCATCTTCTGTTATAGCAGCACCTCCTTCAATGGAATGATACAATTTTGTGGCATGGAAACTCATTGTTGATATATCACCATAATTCAAAACAGACTGTCCATTATATTGGACACCGAAACAATGAGCGGCATCATAAATCAGCTTCAAATTATATTCAGAAGCAATATTCTGCAATTCTTCAACATAGCAAGGATTACCATAGACATGAACTGCCAGAATTGCCGAAGTCTTGTCTGTAATAGACCTTTCTATATCTCCGGGTTTCAGGTTAAATGTTTCCGAATCAATGTCCACAAACACCGGACTGCAATTCTCCCACAATATCACATTAGTGGTAGCAGAAAAAGTAAAAGGCGTTGTTATTACCTCCCCTTTAATATCTAAAGCCTTCAAGGCAAGCTGCATAGCTATCGTACCATTAGACAATAAAATAAGATTTTTAACCTCTAAATAATCACTTAATTTTTTTTCTAATAACTGAACAAACTCTCCATCATTCGTTAGCCATCTGGTTTCCCATATTTTTTCTAAATATTGTGTGAATTTTTCCAAAGGCGGAAGGTCTGACCTGGTAACATTAATCATTGCACTATTACCTCCATATTTATCAGGAATTTTTTCTTTTTTTCTTTTTCTATATTCGTTATCTAAAATAATATCCATTTTCACACTCCTTTCTGAGTATGTTCTAAATAATGCTTACCTACAACCTCATTAATAAAGCCTATTCTGACCCCAGCCTCTTTCATTCTCCTCCATAAATTCCAATCACCAGGTTCGCTGAAATGCCATGCATTAATGTCAATTTCAAAAAATTTCAATTTGGCGTTATACAATGCTGAAATTCTACTGATATTCCCACATTGAAAGGGATATGAGCCAATCTTGTACCACTTACCGGGTTCTATCTCCATTTCAACTATTCCATATACCATCTCATAATCATTTTCCAGGGCATATTGCAGCAAGGCCTGCAGATGATTTTCAGTAAATTCATCATCATCATCAAGAGGAGCTATCCATTCTCCCAAACATAATTCAACACCTTTGTTTGAGGGAACTGATCCAGCAACCATCCATCTGTCATTAGGATTTAAAGGATAATTACCTCTTTGTTCCAAATTAAGAAACCTGATTCTTTTATCATCAATATTTGCTATCAACTCTCCGGTATTATCAGCACAATGGTCACCAACTACTATTATTTCGAAATTCTGATAAGTTTGTTTTAAGACAGATGGTATAGTTCTCTCTGTTAAAAGCTTCCCTCTATTATAGGTAGGGATTACTACTGAGATAAGTGGACTATTATTTATGGAAGAACAATCGGCTTTATCCCTGGCTTCCTGTAAAAGTAAACTGTTTCTTCTTCGTTCCATCCAGTTTCTGAGATAACAATTATATTTAAGTCTTCTACCGATCAGACGGCTTCTTGAATATAAATAATTTGTAACAGAATGTAAATGCATTATTAATCACCTTTCGCTTTATTTCAACATATTGCTGAATAAATCAATGTCCCTTTTTAAGGAAGTCTTTAAAGCGCATAATGCGCCAAAGTAAACTATAATTGACAGACCAGATAGTAAATAGATATTTATATTGATAAAAAATATAATAAATAGTCCCATAACTATGCTGGCTACCATCGGCTTGGAGATATATTTTGGTAGAGAAACTTTGTAAATATTTTTTGATAAAAAAGAAAAAAATAATACAAATACAATCAGACATGTAAATATTGTAGCTACAGATGCACCAATATAGCTGAATTTAGGTATAAGCAGAAAATTTATTGTTATATTTAGAATCATACCAAGAAAATTAATCTTTAAAACCAACACCTGTTGATCCATTGAGGCAAGAATTGTACCAAAAATGTAAGTCAGAAATATTATTGGAATAGTCCAAATAATAATCTGCAAGACAATAACGGAATTCAGGAATTCACTTTTATAAATAAATAAAATGATTTTTGGTGCCAGGATAGTTGTGGCAACAGCAATAGGCAATCCAATTATTATTAGATATTTAAATGACTGTTTATACATTAGTCTTAATGAATCCTGTGATGATATGTAAGCATTAGACAAGACAGGATATAAAGCACCGGCGATAGTTGCAGGGATAAAGAATAAAACCTCTATCAATCTGTAAGCAGCACTATACCAACCAACAACAATATCCCCCTTTAGCTTGGAAAGCATAACAATATCAATTTTGAAAGCAATAATATCTACAACAGCGGAAAGGAAAAATGGTAATGCATATTTAATGGTAGGCTTCCAAAAATCCCAATCAATCTCTAATTTTGATAAACCAAAATGATAGAGATAGACTAACCCATTATATGCTAATATTATTACACTAACTATAAAATAGACAAATGCAAAGCTGATTACATTTAATTCTTTGCTTATTGCCCACAGGGCACCAGAAAGAATTAAAAAACTGGTTAGAACCTGTCCTATTGACTGATATTCCATTTTTTCATAAGCCTGGAAAAAGGCATAAAACATATTTGTAAAAGAAGTAATAATAACATATAAAGCAAAAAGGTAAACTACTTTATTCGTTTCTTGAGAATAACCAAAGATATTAATTGTGATTACAACCAATACAAATGTGAAAGCTGAAAGAATTATTTTCATCACACTAATATTTCCAAGATATTTGCCAGTCAAAGATTTACTCCGGGCTATTTCCCGTACCGTCAGGGAGTTGAGACCTAAATCAACCAGGACTCCAAAAATACTGGTAAAAGCCAATGCAAAAGAGAACACACCAAAACCTTCTGCACCTAAGTATCTGGCTATATATATAATGTAAAAAAAGGCTAATATTTTACTGACTATATTGGATAGTAATAAAAACAATGAATTTTTTAAAATCCTCTGAACTGTATTCATATTTTCTTATATTTCCTGCATTTTAATTTTTATTTTTTCTGCCAATTTTTTTAAAATAGTTATTTTTAAAATTATAGAATTATTCTCTTTATTCATAAAATTTCACTTTATAAATTTGCTCACCTCATCTGCTAAAAACTCCATTTCCTCAATCCCATATCTTTGGTCACAGGGAAGGGGAAGTATATTAGCAGCATATTCATTCTCAATACTATTTACAGGGTTATCTTTTATGACATCCGGCCAGAGTGTTGGAATATATAGCTTTTTTTGGGCAAGTATTTTTCTGACCTCAACTCCATTTTTTATATAATAAGGATAAGCAAAAGGACCTTTCGGAGTAATAAGTTTGATTTTATTTGTCTTCTCTAATCGGCTGGATAGATAGCTATAATTTTCATCCCTGGTTTTACATACTTTTTCATAATCAATAGCTCCCATAATATTATGGGTAAGCTTAGACATATATTTTAAAGGCTCATGATCAAAAAGAAGCATATGCTTCTGAAAGATTGAATAATAGTTAGAGGCATTATCTTCAAAACGACCTAAAACATGAGTCATACGGTCTTTCGATATATCTACTTCTATTTCTTCTGTCAGTGTTGCATCTGTTGCCAGGTAACCACCATCAGGGACTCCAAAATATTTTTCGCAGGCATAAAAAGTATCAATTCCTTTTAATGGTCTTTGAAAGAATGATTGCACATTATCCAGAATTACTCTATCCAACTTGCTTTTTAAGAATAGAATCTTTTCATCAGTAAGCTGCCCAAAATAGTTGACAACACAAAGATACTCATTTTTCTCTAATTTTTTGTCAAATACAGGCATAAAATCAGGTTCTATATGGTAAAGTTCAAAATTATAATCATAATTAGAACACATCTCCCTTACAACATTAACTAAATAATATGGTAGATATATCTTCTTAATATTTTTTGCTTTCAGAAGATATAAAAGTGAATATCTGGCATTATTAAGTGGTATTAAACCCTTATAATATTCATTACTTACAAGCTGCTCCAAACCAAAGTAGCCTCCAATTTCTTTCATCCCTTTTCCTCCTTTTATTCATTCCTGAAATATCTTTACTAAAATATACTTTATTATCCTAATCAGGCTGTATATTTACTTACCTCACTTACCATAAATTTCATTTCATCTATCCCATACCTCTGGTCACAGGGAAGAGGCAATATATTGGCAACATAGTCATGTTCAACACTGTCTTGTGGTGTTTCATCCAGAGCATTTGGCCAAAGAATCGGTATATATATCTTCTTTTTTGCCAGTTTCTTTCTTACTTCAATACCATTTTTAATATAAAATGGGTAGGCAAAAGGACCTTCCGGAGTTACAAGTGAAAGCCTATTCAGTTTCCCAAGCTTACTTGCCAGATAAACATAATTTTCATTTCTGATACGAGCAGCATTATCATAATCAATCGCTCCTAAAATATTATGTGAAAGTTTCGACATATATTTTAACGGTTCATCATCAAATAATAGCTTGTGTTCCTGGTAATTCTGAAAATAGTCAGATGCTTCCCCTTCAAAACGGCCCAGGATATGAGTCATACGATTTTTAGAAATATCTACTTCTATTTCTTCATTTAATTTTGCAACTGTAGACAGATAAGCCCCTTCAGGTACCCCAAAGAACTTACGGCAGGAGTATATTGTATCTACACCATTTAAAGGTCTTTGAAAAAACGATTGTGCATTATCCAGCACTAACCTTTCAAACCTGTCTCTTAACAGCAGAATTTTTTCATCTGTAATCTGTCCAAAATAATTAACAATAAAAATATATTCATCTTTAGCTAAATTTTTATCGAATATGGGCAAAAAATCCTCTCCTATGCAATAATACTCAATTTCGTAACTATACTTTAAGCACATGTCCCTAACAACATTACAAAGATAAGTAGGCAAATATATCTTCTTGATATTTTTAGCTTTCAGTATATATAAAAGCGAATATCTGGCAGCATTCAGCGGGATTAAATTCTTATAATATTCATTACTTACAAGTTGCTCCAAACCAAAGTAGCCCCCAATTTCTTTCATCCCTTTTCCTCCTTTTATAATAAGACAAAGTCGTCAATCATCTTTTGTATATCATCAATGCGATTAAACATCATGATATCTATAATGGATAGTCTTTCTATGAACTCCTCTCTTCTTTGAGAATACTTTTGAATATTCATTTTTAAAAATTTAAAATCAATTCCCTCTTTCCCATATTTTGTCCTGTCATAGAATTCTAATCCTCCTTCTGGATTCCAGTATTCATTAGCATTTTCTATCACCTTGCAAATATTCAGCGCCCATTCGTCCGGTGCTTTAACATCATCAATGGATAAATTCATCTTAGAAAATATTTTTATATCAAATTTTATCCCGATATAATTGCAAATAGTTTCTAAGATATGTTTATTTAATTTGACAATACTTTCTGTTTCTAAATTCAATGCGGCACTTAATACTTCTATTGTTTCTTTGTAAAAAGGTGATTTCTTTTTATAGTGTTCTAATTGTCTGAATATTGTATCCTTCCAATCTATATCATTTTTAATCATAATTTCAGTAATTTTAGTCTTTTGAGTATGTTTCATAAGGGGAACTGATATATACTGCCATCCACGCCCCGGCTTTAATACTCTATTTCTTTCAATCCATCCATGTCTGATAAATTGAACAGAATCAAATAAGATAAAACAATCAGTATTTTTAATTAAGCTAAAATATCCTATATATGGTAAAAAATATGGTTGCATTATTCCTAATCTCATAAAACCCACCTTTTAACTTTTTTCCAAAACTGTAAATCATCTAATGATTCACCTGGCTGTTAATTTTTCAAAACTCCATACCTTGAAAAATATTTTTTATTTATAAATAATTGATTTCTTATTACTGTAAATCAGATTTTTATTTTCATCTAAAAAATCTAAAGGATTACTATAACCTACCATTGCCGCCTGCACCACAACAAAGATAGCTTTTTTGTCCATATTGGCCGAGCTCAGATATACATAGGCGCTCTTCCTGATAACCTGGGGAAATAAATCCTCTCTTACCCATTTATCTCGTAAAGGTATAGAGAATTTGAACCATATTGAGCTATTCTTACCGGCAAATTGTTCTATATAAATATGGGTATCCGGCTGGTAATTATCCCATAACCATTGACCGGATTTAATATCAGCCAATTTAGTATAAAAAGTATTATAATGACTTCCTGCATTATTCAGCTGTATAGAAGGTGAAGTGTCTCCTACTATCTGGGGAATAAAACCAGATAAAAATAAGAAGTAGAACAGTATAAATCCTGACAACAAAATTATGCTATTCCCTTCTTTGAACCACCAAAATACTGCCATACCTCCATAAATTAAAGACAGAGATAATATGCACAATAATTGAATGTATGCCCGGTCAATACCATAATGTAAGCTAAAAAACGGTAATAAAGTCATTAAACCTAAAGAAAAAACACTCACAACAATAAGTATGTTGTATTCCTGAGGTATCTTTCCATCTTTTTGCATAAATAACAGATATAAAACCCCTATAAGAATAAGTACTTTTGCTGATTTTTTTATTACTTCCATAAGAAGATATATTTTTGATGAAATATTTTTATCTATATTTGCAGGCAAATTTTTTTCCGTAATTATCTTCACGCTGTAGGGCTCATACTCTTCTTCCTGATAAAAATCAGAATCCCCTTCCCGGTTATATTTGGATATTGTATCTGTAACATATTCATCAAAAGCAACACTTAAATCAGGTTGATAAAAAATGTTAAACTGGTCCAATAAAGAAACTCCTTCTGCCCGGATATCATCTTCAAATATACGATTTATATTTTTTAGCGACTGGTTTACAAAATAAACAATATTACCGGATGTGTCAGTTATTATGCCTGACCAAAAGAAGGTAAAAAGAATTATCAAAAAAATTGGTATTCCGTGCAGATATTTATTCTGACTTTTTTGCATTCTCCGATGTTTTCCAAAATGATATTTTCTTGATAAAAAGAAAAATCTACCATTGCTAATATGTATTCTAACAAGTTTGCTAAGAAACCAGGTTATTACAAAAAGTACAATTGTTATATAGCTGGTTGAATAATGTGAAAGTACCATGGCACACCCGAATAATACAAATAATGTGTCTTTTATCCACGATGGAATCTCTTCATCAAATAAAACAAGCAATATTAATGAAAAAAACAACAGGGCAATTCCTGTTCTAATATGCATAGGAATTGATAGAAAAAAATGTGGGGAAAAAATAATAAAGCATACCCCGAGAAAGGCAAGTATGTCCTTTACATATCTTTTGAAGGTAAAAAAAACAATTACCGGTGTGAATATTAACATTACCTGCAGGAAAAATTTAAAAATATACTGCTCATTGACCTTTAAAAAATTGTCCAAGATAACCGGAAGAATGGCTATACTCAAACAGGCATTGTAGGCATTATTGGGAAGGTTCTCCATAGTCCAATAATAATTATCCCTGGTTAATTGAAATACAAAAAATTCTGTAGTAATATCACTACCAAAAACATACCAGCTTCGTAATGATGTTGCCAAAAGAAGAGCCAGTGATATACCTAAAACAGCATATGGTAGAAGGTGTTTATTTAATCTATTATCCAGGATAACCAGCAGAAAAACATATACCGCAATGCCAGCAAACATAATCATTGTAGGAAGGTTGGATCCGTTATTATTTAATGATATTGCACCCATGGTACTCAGAATTATAAATATAATAGGAAAAATAAAGAACATTTTATTTAATGGGTCTAATACAGGTAAAGTAATTTTTATATTAAAATCATCGCTACTTTTAACACTTACAAACCAGATTATTAATAAAATAAAGTCAAAAGCAACCAATAATGGTAATAAGGAAAGTGGCTCTTTGGTACCTGTTAAAGGTAAAATTGTATTAATCAGCAAACCTCCGAAGAGCAGGAAGGCAATACTAATACCAACCACATAAACTAAATATTCCCAGAATTCTTTTTTCCCAAATGGAAGTAAAGGGATAATCAACAATCCGGGAATTGTAATAAGGAAAATAAAAGAAAAAATCGTCCTTAGATAAAGATAGTGGACATCAAAAATAATAAAGATATTTACTATCAATCCGAATATTAAAATCAATTGAAAAAATCTTTGCTTCGTAATAACCATATTTCTTTGATTCTCCCCCCTGTCTTTTATTCCTGAAAGTTTGCTCTATAAATTAAAGCAAGTTATATGGAATAATTTATAAGACTTTCACTGTGTTTTTATAAACATTTTCATATTGCTCAGTAATCTTTTCCCAACTTAAGTTTTTTACGATTTCCATTCCCTTTGCAACCAGCAATTCTTTTTTTTCCTTGTTTTTAATCAACTCTTCAATTTCTCTGGCAAAATTTTCCGGTGTTGGAGGGTTAACTAAAATGCTTATCTCCCTGAAAAACCCTCTAATTTCCTTTATATCAGCAGCAACTATTGGAGTCCCGGAAGCTAATGCCTCTAAAAAAACAAGAGGAAATCCCTCTTCAATTGAAGTTGAAATAAATATTTCTGCGTCTGAATAAAAATTAATTAATTCATTTGAATTTTTTCTTCCATGCAGGATTACATTTTTCATTTTTTGCTCATCAATTATTCTTTCAATTTCCCTTCTTTTTTCTCCATCTCCAACAATATGCAAAAGTGCCTTATTTTTTAAGATAGAAGCGACTTGAAGCATTAACGGAATATTCTTCTGTCCACTTAACCTTCCTACAGAAAGCAGGTATGTATATTTATTTGAATTACTTTTTTTAACTGTAAAGTATTTTTCATCTACACCATTGGGAATAACTATTATCTTGTTTTTATTAATCCCATACTTTTCATGAATCAGCTGCCGTTGAACTTTGGTCAGGCAAATTATTTTCCTGGCATTTGCTAATATTTTCCTGGTAAATAATTTCTTGTACCATGTTAATAATATATGCCCCAGTGGCCCTGAAGGCTGGGGATCTGAGTGTAAATGAGCAATATACGGAACTTTCTTAATTTTTGATATCAGATATACAATCTCGGGAACCAGTGCATGGGATAAATGAACATGTATTACTGAATCCCGGGGAATCTTCAGCAATTTAAAAAACAAAGAAGGCATAATTGGAGTATGAGCAAATTCCCAGCTTGGCAGGTAATGTATTTTTAGATTTTTCTCAGATTCTAATTTTTCTCTTCTACAACCGATATCTGAGGTAAAAATCTCAACCTGATATCCTTTCTTTGCCATTCTTTCTGCTATTTCCCTGGAAACATTTTCAACCCCACCTATATGGGGAGGATAGTAAGATACTGCTTGTATTATCTTCATCTTAACAACTTACCCTATATTCAAAATTGGATAGTAACTAAATCTTTATAAATAATCTCGAATTCTTTGCTGATTTTTTCCCAGCTGTATTTTTTTTCGACTAATTCTTTACCATTTTCTCCTAATTTTTCTCTTAGATGCTCATCATCAATCAACAGTTTCATTGCTTCAGTAATTTTTTGTGAATTCCCCGGTGGTATTATCAGGGCATTTTCTTTATCCCGGCATATTTCTGACACATTACCCACATCACTTATTATGACCGGCAAACCGGCTGCCCAGGCTTCCAGTAATGTTAATGGAAAACCTTCTTTAAGTGAAGGTAATATAAAAACATCAGAGCTCACATAATATGAAACAGTATCCTGATTTGTTTTACTACCAAAAAAATTAATATATTTTTCTAAATTATATTTCCAGACTAAGTTTTTAAAATTAACCGACTCATTTCCTTCACCTATAATCCATACTACAAACTCTGTATTTTCCCTTTTTAAAATATTTACTGCTTCAATTAAATAAGTTAATCCTTTTAGTTTTTCAAGTCTTCCCACAAACAAGAAAATTATTTGTTCATTTCTTTTTTTATTTATCTGCTTGAATTTTTCCAAATCTACTCCGTTATCCATATAACATACATTATTAATGCGTAATTTTTTGAAGGCTGATAGTGAATTTTCATCAACCGTTACAATCTTATTAAACCCTGAATATTTTAAACATAAGACCTCTACTATTCTCTTTACCGCAGGTATCTGCTTATAGGGAAATGAGACTCCATGGCACTGGTTAATCATGGGTATCCTATATAGCCTGCAGGCAAAAGAAATAATAAAACCCAAATCAGCCGAGTGACTGTGCACAACATCCGGACTTAGCCTTTTTATTAACCTGAAAGATAAAAATAACAGCATTAAAGAGGAAATGAGTCTTTTTAAAGTCAGGAAATCCCAATTCTCTGATTTTTCTCTAATGCCAAACTTTATAAGACCTGGCTTATCAACAATATCAATAGAATTAGGGGCTAATATAAACACTTCATGTCCTGACTTTCTATGTTGCTCTTCCAGATTTGCAACCACAATGCCATCCCCGCCTAAAGCATTTGGATATTTTTTGGTTATACATAAAATTTTTATACTTTTCTCTCCTATTTCCTAAAATTTTAGATATTATTTATTTCACAATCCTGTTTATTATAGGGTCTTCAGCTATATTATCAGACCTTTGCCTTTCACCTGTATATACTTTTTCTATTGCATCAGTAATCCTGTTCCATTCATAAAGGGCAGCAAAATTAATACAATTCTTTTTTATTTTCAAATCCGGGACGTTTGTTAAAATAATTATTATCTTTTCAGAAATATCTTTTTCATCCAACAGACAAACAAACCCATTTTCTCCTGCTTTTATTAATTCTTTGGCAGCATTGTCTTTAGCATTAACTGTTATAACCGGCACGCCACAGGCATTTGCCTCAATTACCACCATGCCGAAACCTTCCCTGGTTGAAGGTAAAACAAGTACCTTTGATGATTTGATCAAGGAGAAAACATCTTCCTGTTTTTCCAAAAACCCATAGAATTTTATATTATTTTTAAGCTGCAATTTATTTGTTAGCTCTTCAAGTGATTCTTTTTCCGGTCCGTCTCCGACTATGCTGCATTTAATTCCGGGAATTTTCTTTTTAACAAGATGAATAGATTTAATAAGAACATCAACATTTTTATGTTTTAACAGCCTCCCGGTAAAAATTACTTCACTCTCTTCTTTTGCCCCCTTAACCTTTTTAATCATTCCCGATTTTATCCCATTTGGTATTGTAGCTATAGTTTTTTTAGAATTTAACTGATTTTTGAGTTTATTGGTTGTATGGCTTGAAACCGAAATTATCCTATCAGGCAACAAAAAAGCAAATCTTTCAACTATACAGCCAATAAAACCTTTCCAACCCATGTACTCAAACCAGTAATCTTTCCCCCATACCTCATGACATGTGGCAAATAGTGGTTTTCTTTTTATAATTGAAACAAGCTTACAGGCAAATAATGAAAAATAGGGAAAAGTACAACAATCCAACACATCAAAATGCTCTTTGATTAACCTCAGTGAACAAAGACCAAAATAAAGTGCCTGTAAAATAGACCTTCTGCCTCCATTAGTATAGAGATTCTCCTCCCTGCAAATGCCATGCAGATACAATCCTTCTTTTTCTATAATATTGGTTCCGTTCCAAAACTTCATTCCATAAAGATGTACCTGGTGTCCTCTCTGGACTAATTGTTTACCAATCTCATAGAACCTTTTTTCGCCACCGCCTTTTATATATGGATAAATTGCATCATAAACCAGGGCAATTTTCATATCTTCAATTTTTCTCCTACCTAACCAATCATTCTTTTTTTAAATAAATGGTATATATTTCCAATACCGTCTTTAAAAGTACTCAATTTTACTTCTCCAACCCTTGCCCTGTAAGTAATAGGCACTTCAGCACACTTAAATCCTTTCCTATATGCTTCGATTTTTAACTCCTGAGAAAAAGGCATTCCGGAAGATCTAACATTTAACTTTACCCATATACTTCTTTTAAAAACCCACATTCCAGACTGAGAATCGTTAAAGGGCAACGAAAAGAGTACTTTTGTAACTGAATGAAGTACCAAATTTCCAAAATAATGAGTCCTGGTCATTATTCCCGGCTGTAAATTGGATAACCTGTCTGTAGTAATAAAATCTAAATTCTCACTCTCCATCTTTTGTATTATTTTAGGAAGGTCTGTAAAAGGATATGTTAAATCAGCATCCCCTGTGGCAATAATATCTCCAGAGGCATTGGCAAATCCTGCTTTATAAGCATTACCATATCCTTTAATAGGCTGTATGATTACTCTTGCTCCATGATTATTGGCAATATAGGTTGTTTTGTCTTTAGATCCATTATCAATAACCATTATTTCTACTCCATAATTAATTTCATTTAACTCCCTGATAGGAATTTCTTTTATAACATCACCAATTGCCTTTTCTTCATTTAGTGCAGGGATAACAACTGTAATTGTTTTAGCGTAAAGTTTATTCATACCTAACTTGTCAATGGCTCTCCTGCTCCATTTTCTTCTATCTGTAACCCTTTTTTCTACAAATGTTTCTAATGAATGATCTTCAACTCCGATACAAATATTTTTTTCTTTTGATGCAGAAGAATTGTGGTCACCATTGTTTGAATCTATATCTATTGATTTGATCATTTTATTTTCCACACCTTTCTTATATATCCTTTAATATAAATCTCGTTAGAAAAAATCAAGATCATTCTCTTTAAAATTAACAATTAAGCCAAATCTTTTTTTAAAATTAATCCATATCTACCCAAAAATGTATTTGTTGATTTTTATTTACCAGATTAACTACAATCTTAATCCTCCCGGCTATCCATTCATCCAGAAGAAATTTTTGGTTAATAGTCTCGGATTCGTTTTTTTTAATAAAAATTGAATCTCTGCCAATAATAGTTTTTTGATTCTGCCAAAGCATAAAAACTTCGTATATATATTCCAGATCCTCTCCTTCAAGATTACAGATTGTAAATTCAAAATTTATTTCTTCATTTAGTCGTATTTCACCCGGTAACAAATGATGACTCTCAAAATATAATTCAGTTAACCTCTCTGGCTTGGCAGTAGTAGCAAAACTAAATGTTTCTTCCCATGAAGAAGATGACAATGAAGTAATCTCTATAGATGCTGTACCCAGGACAAACAATATCAATACAAAAACAATGGATGCTATTAGAAAAATCATCTTATTTTTATTGGTTGGCTTATTTCTCATTTTTTACCACCCTGTTTACTCTCATGACCTTGTTCTCTTCTCATAGGTATGTACAGCGGAACCCTATTGCAGCAGGGTTCCGCTGAAACGGTTTTTGCTTGTTCATTATTAACAAAGCTTTACCAGAGTGCTATACCAAAATGAGCAAAGATGAAAAATTCGCCATCTTCATCATAGAATGGTACTCCCCAATCAGCATTGTCATCTATTCCGGGGACTGCCTGGAAGTCCATATCATCACTTATTGATAGATGTTCGTCCATGATGTTAATCCAAAGTTCCCAACGACCTATTGCAACAAAGTCATCAAGGTCATAAGTTGCTACATACCATCCACTAGAAACAGGGTTACCCTCATCATCAACAGCTGAAATGTCAATCTGAAATGTACCAATTATATTCGTCCCATTTTTCGGATTACCCAGCTGTATCAGGTATGGATTACAGGTGTATTCCGATGCCCATGATTTACTGTCATCTATTTCTTCAAGGCCACAGGGATACCAGTTGTACATAAACCAGGAACCTCCACCGTTTTTCTTTTCGATAATTCTGTTGCCTAATCCGGTAGCAGTTTCGTTATAACAGGGAGCCGGACGGTAGACACGGATAGCATCCAGATCATAACCGTCTGTATTACCCACATAACCATATACAGCAGCAACATCAGCTGAAGTAATTTCTACACCCTGCTGGGGAATGTACCCAGCATCAAGAGTTACCTGATATCCTGTAGGACTGGTATACTGGCCTCCGGCAAGATTAAATACATCTTTAGTAATATCTACCAACACGATCCCTTCAGCACGAATTACTTCATCCGGCAGGTGGAATTGGCTTATACCAAAATTACCATCCTGCACAAAAGTATTATTCTGAAAATCACGAGTTCCGCCAAAATAGCTTTCTGTAATTGCCAATCTTTGGGCAGCACTTACAGATTGTATACCCACTTTATTCCAGACAATACCAGCATAATAACCAAATCCGCCATCGTTATCTGGGTAATAACCATCATATCCATGAACAGTGGCATTGGTTAAATATACCAGGGCTGCCTCCACATGCCATCCACTACCCCAGGTAACTTCAGAAAAAAGAATATCCGGATAGACTGCTATGTTGGCAAATTCTTCCCCAAAGGTATAGTGAGTCCATTCCCTGGCAGCCAGGCCAAAGAAATATTCGTTGGGGTTAAAAGTTGGATCTGCAGTTGGCGGACTTTGAACTGCATCAAAGGGACCAAGCGCATTGGCAGGATTTAAACGTGCCGGATGTGTTGCGGCAGTATAAGGAGCAAAATTTACCGGGACAATAGGCCCTGCTTCCCAATCATTAGCATACATAACAAGAGCCGGGTCATCTGGGTCAACAGGGGTACCTTTGATTAACTCTTCCTCTACTGTTTCAGGAACAATTATATTGGCAATATTACTACAACCGGCAAACAACAAAACAAGTACCAAAACAGAAAAAACCATAATAAATGTTTTTTTCATAACAAAACTTCCTTTCTTTTCTTTTAAATATTAAGATAAATAATCACTTTCACAATTCTTATCTAATATTAAAAGTCGGAAGTCTGGCAACCATAGTCTTTTTGACTTTAGGTCCATAACTTTGCGCCCTATTCTTTCGGATAGTTTGCCTTTTTCAACCTTTGTACTTTCGCAGCACTCACCTCCTTACTTTTTTATTTTTAGCACCCTTAAAATTATTGATTATTCCTGATTTATTTCAACCTGATAATAATTTTATTTTTGTATATAGCTATGCCATATCACTTTTATAGAATAAAATTTTTAATAAAGTTAGCAGTAATTCTATAATATAGATATACCTATCCCATATAAAATTATTGCTATTAAAATTACTTAAATTATGGTGCTAAACAGATTTCTCAATAAATTTAAATCTATTTAATTTTATGTAATTTAGTTTTGTTGAGGCGATAAGCAGGCGGTTCGGCGATCCCGAAATTGAGGCAAATGTTTGGGACCCGTGACTTTGCGTCCCATCGTTCCCGATGGTTAACCTTTATCAGCTTACAGCTAAAAGGCATTAAGAGTAATTTTATTTTCCTCCAATCTTTTTTAATTTATTAAAAAAGAAATTTAAATTATTTTGTGACTATTACTATGTTGTAATTAAATACTTTAAAAAGGACTAAATAGTGTGGTTTGATTGTGGTATATGTTTATTTTATATTATCATATTATATTGCTATGCTGTAGTGCTATTACTATTTGATATTATTATATTATGGTATGTAGAAAGATGCAATACAAATTTTAATAATATTTTTTCTAATTCCAATGCTTTTTTACATCTAATCCTAAGATTTAAAATTATATTAAATATAATTTTAAATCTGCATCATTAATAAAAAAGTGTTATGAATGCTGTAATGTGTACATTATAATTTATTGCCTATTGCAAAATCTGATTTATTGCCTTACTATTTACTTGAAACAACTTAGTTATTCTTCCCAAACATCGATGCTTTTTTAATTTTCTTGAAATGACTTTTAATTCTTTTATTCACATATTCTCATATGTTAAATAAATTTAGTTGGAGGAATAAAATGAAAACAATTATTCTAGCTGGAGGAACCGGAACAAGGCTATGGCCCTTAAGTCGAAATCATTACCCAAAGCAATTCATTAAATTTCAGAACCGGGAACACTCTCTATTTCAGGAAACATTTATTCGAAGCCTACTTTTATCTGAGTTAAAAGATATCTTCGTTGTGACTAATAAAAATTACAAATTTTTAGTAATGGGTGCCATAGAAGAGCTGGGTCATATCTATCCAGAAAAAAATATACTAATAGAGCCAGAGGCCAAGAATACCCTCCCGGCAATCTATGCCGGAGTAAGCGAAATTAATAAAATTAAAGAAGGTCATCATACAATCATAGTCTTTCCTTCAGACCATCTGATTGAAAAAGACAGAGAATTCTCAGAACTAATCAAATCTTCTGAATATTTGACCATTGATTCATTAGTTACATTTGGGATTAAACCGACTAAAACTCATACCGGTTATGGATATATTTCACCTGGAGAAAGAAAAGGCAGCTATGGTTATACTGTGAAGGAATTCAAGGAAAAGCCTGATTATCAAACTGCAAAAGAGTATATAAAAGCAGGGTATTTTTGGAATAGTGGTATTTTTATGTTTGATAGTAAGATATTTATCGAAGAGGCTATAAAGCTTGCCCCCGAGATTGTTGATGCCTTTAAATTAAGTAATTCAATAGAGGAGTCGTTCTCTAAAATACAAATAAATATTTCTGTTGATTACGGAATAATGGAAAAAACTGACAAAATAGCAGTAGTGCCTGCAGATATCGGTTGGAATGATATGGGTAATTTTGATTCATTCTATGAAGTCTTTGAAACAGATAAAAATAATAATATAAAAATGCAGAACCATCTATTGAAGGATTCAAGCAATAACTTAATCCATTCAGAAGACGGGAAATTGGTAGTAACTGTAGGGGTTGATGATTTAATTATCATTGATAATCGTGATGCCCTTTTGGTGTGCAAAAAAGATAAGTCACAAAAAGTAAAAGAAGTAGTTGAAGAATTGAAAAGAAAAAAAGATAGTCGAACAGAATATCATGTTCAGGACTACCGCCCTTGGGGTAATTACAAAATCTTAGAAGAAGATAATTCGTTTAAAATAAAAAGAATAAAAATTAATCCCAAAAAAAAATTAAGTTATCAATTACATCATTACAGAAGCGAGCACTGGATTGTGGTAAAGGGAATCGCTAAAGTTACAATTGATGATGAGGTTACATTTGTAAGACCTGGGGAAAGTATCTATATGAAAGCCGGACAAAAGCACAGGTTGGAAAATCCGGGCAACTTACTCCTGGAAATAATCGAGGTACAGATGGGTGAAAGCCTGGATGAAGACGATATTGTACGCTTTAATGATGATTATGGAAGAGAATAAATT
>JAQVMU010000030.1 GCA_028703475.1 Atribacterota bacterium
CTAATAATATATAGAATTATAACTTACCGGGGTTAAAAAATATGTTAAAGAAAATAATTAATGAATTAAAAAATTCAGAAAATGAAGCTAACAGAATTATCGACGGTGCAAAAAATGAAACTCAAAAACAGATTGCATATGAAAAAGAACAACTGGAAATAATCAAGGGTGATACTATCAAAGAATGGAATAAAAAGGGTCAAGCTATGGTTGATGACAGAGTAAAGATGGCTGAACAAAAGGCAAATGAAATTTACGAAAACAGTAAAGAAGAAAAAAATGTAATGAGGAAATCATTAAAGAATAAATATGATAAAGCAATTGAAATGATTATAAATGAACTGGTGAAATAAAAGTGGCAGTATCAAAAATAAAAAAATTTCATATTTTTGCACATTTATCAATTAGGGAATTATTATTAAAAGAGTTACAGAAGTTAGAATGTGTTGAAATTATGGAATTAGACAAAAAAACAGCCTTTCATGATTGGAAAAATATAAAAGATGAAGACAAGGAAAGTAACGTTGTCTCAGATTTAAATAGAGTAAAATTTTGTATTGATCTATTTTCTAAATATCAAGTAAAAGAATCAAAGGGGTTACAATCATTACTTACAAAAAAGGAAATTATTAAATATGATGATTTAGTTAGTATTTCAAAAAAAACTGATTATGAATTATTGCATCAACAATGCAAGGAATTTGATAAACAGCTAAATCAGATCAAATTAAGTGAAAATAAATTAAAAGCAATAGCAGAAGAATTAAATGAATGGAAAGAGCTGGAAATAGATCTAATCTCTATGAATGAGTCGAAATATATAGAGTATTATATTGGATCAATAGCTAATAATAATTTAGAAAAATTTACTGAAGAAGTAATCAAGCAAAGCAAATATAGTGAAGTAAAGATAGTTAAAGAGGGAAAAAACACATCAAAAATTATTATTATTACTTTGAAGGAAAATCGCGATAAAATATTAAATATTACGCAAAAATATCATTTTGAAAATTATAAATACACCCATCCTTATACTGGAACCCCTGCAGAAATAATAAAAAAAATTAATGAACTATCAGAGGAGCTTTCTGAGAAAAAAGTAACCATTGAAAAACAGTTGATTGAGATTTCAAATAATAATAAGGATATTTATAAAATATATGATTATCTGTCTATAAATAAAGAAAAGGACGAGATTTCTAGATATTTGATAAAAAGTGAAAATACATTTGTTATTAAAGGTTGGATTCAGGAAAAGGATATTCAAAAGTTAAAGCACAGGTTAAGCGATAGATTTACTGCTTTTGAAATCATTTTTAGTGACCCCAAGAAAAAAGACAAAGTACCAGTTGCCCTAGAAAATCATAAGTTAGTTCAGCCTTTTGAAGTAATAACTGAGCTGTACAGTTTACCAAATTACTTCGAAGTAGATCCTACCCCGATACTGTCAATATATTATTTTATATTTTTTGGTTTTTGTCTTTCAGATGTTGGGTATGGAGTTGTTTTAGCTATCCTAAGTTATTTGGCTATACATAAGCTAAGCTTGGGATATAGTGCAAAAAAATTTTTCAGATTACTTTATTATTGCGGCATTGCAGGAGCAATAGGGGGGATATTTGTAGGAAGTTGGTTTGGTGATATTTTGAATTATCTGCCACCTGCATTTAGCTGGATAAGAAATATTATGGTTGACAAGTTGTCGTTATTTAATCCTACAGAAAACCCAATACCACTCTTGATATTAAGCATAGCGCTAGGGGTGATTCAAGTCTATACAGGAATTATATTAAAATTTTTAGATAATGTTAAAAGGGGCAAAATGATTGATGGATTAATGGATCAAATATCCTGGTTATTATTATTAACTGGCATCATACTATTTTTAATAAAAGGAATGTTACCTTCTATTTTTGGAACTATTGCAATATTATTTTTATTTATTGGTGTCTTTACTCTTATTACAACACAAGGGAGAACAAATAAAAATATAATAATGAGAATCGGAAGTGGTATATTATCTTTATATGATATTACATCATATTTTAGTGATGTACTTTCTTATTCAAGATTATTTGCATTAAGCCTGGCTACGGGTATTATTGCAACTATGTTTAATATGCTAGCTACAATGGCAAACATACCATATATAGGAATAATAATTACCATAATTATTTTATTTATAGGGCATGTATTTAACCTATTAATTAGTGGATTAAGTGCTTTTATACATGATGCCAGACTTCAATATGTGGAATTTTTTACAAAATTTTATCAAGCCGGAGGTATTCCCTTTAAACCATTTAGTTTAAAAACCACATATACTAAAGTTGAAGAAATTGATACAAAATAAAAATATGTATCCTAATTTACAACATACATACTTACAAAAAACATTTAAAGAAATAGATAAAAGGGGGATTTGTTTCATGATTGATGGAATTGTTCTTGCCTATTTAGGCGCTGCGTTAGCAATTGGTTTAGCCGGTTCCGGTTCTGCAATAGGTGTAGGAATTGCAGGCACAACCGGTACAGGTATTATGACTGAAGATCCAAGTAAATTTGGATTAGTTTTATTATTACAGGCATTACCCGGAACACAAGGTATTTATGGATTATTGGTTGGCTTTTTAGTTTTAACCAGAATCGGTATTTTTGGTGGAACACCAGCTGTATTAACAGTTGATCAGGGATTGCAAATATTATTTTCATGCCTTCCTATTGCAATTGCAGGATTCTTTTCAGGAATTTATCAAGGTAAAACTTCAGCTGGCTCAATTGGACTTATTTCCAGAAGACCGGAAGAAACAGGGAAGGCTGTAGTTATGCCTGCAATGGTTGAAACTTATGCAGTGCTAGCGTTATTAGGTTCAATATTATTATTAAACGGTGTGGTTATTTAGTCTATTTTAATTGCAAAATAGGAGTTTTACGAATGCCTATTAAAGATATAAAAGATAAAATATTAGAAAATGCTTTTCAAGAAAAAGATAAGATAATTGAGGAAGCAAAAAATGAAGTTGAGAAAATAAAAGAAGAAGCGAAAAATGAAATTGAAAAAATAAAAAACAACATATTACAGGATTATAAGCAGGAAGCCGATATTAAGGAAAATAAAATTATAACTGAAGCAAAGCTTAATGCTAATAAAGATATTCTTTCTGAAAAACAATTAATTTTAGAAGAAATATTTTTGGAAGCAGAAAGAAGGATTCAAAAATTAGATAACCAGAGATATAAGAAATTTATTGAGAACCTTATTTTCGAAAACATAGAGCTTGGAAATGAAACAATTTATATATCAGAAAAAGATCAAAAAATAATTGATAATGCTTTTATAGAAAACATAAATAAAAAACTGATATCAAACCATAAAAAGGGAAAATTGAAACTTTCTGAAAAATCAATTTCCATTAGAGGTGGTGTTGTTTTAGGCACAGAGGATATCAAAAAAAATGCTTCATTAGAAATTATGCTTGAGAGAACCAAAGAAGATATTGAAACAAAATTAAACAAATTCCTGTTTCTTGAAAATGAGGAATAGAATGCTTAAATATATTAATGAATATACAAACACCCAAGAGGAATATGGTTATGCATGTGGCAGGGTAAGAGAGTTAGAAAAAAGTCTGTTGACTAAAGAAATCATTGATAAGATGATTGAAACAAGATCTTTAGAGGATAGTATAAAAATTTTAGAAGAAAACTCTGTTGATAATTATAATATCAATAATTATGATTACATTTCAATTGATACTCATTTAAAAGGAATTATTAAAAAAACCATTAATTTAATCAAAGAAATATCCCCAAATCCCCACTTGTACAAATTGTTCAGCTGGAAGTATGATTTTCACAATCTAAAAGTTTTATTAAAGGGAAAGTTTATTGGAAAAAAAGAAATAACAACATTATATGAATATGGTAATTTTAAGGTAGATATATTAGAATCAGCTATTTTTGATGAAAAATATCAATTGTTGCCAAGTATAGTTGAAAGAATAATTAAGCAATCTGAGGATGAATATATGAAATCTTCAGACTTGCAGCTTATAGAAATATTATTGGATCATGGATATTATGAAATAATATTCAATCTTTTAAATGAAATAAATCATCCATTTTTATACTATTTCTTCAAAAAAGAAATCGATCTATTAAATTTTATTATTAGTTGTAGATCTAAGATAAGAAATATAAAAAAATCAAAATTACCTCTTATTCTAATTAAACAGGGTAATTTATCAATTCAAAAATATATAAGTATTTATGAAAATTCGATCCATTCTTGGCCAAATTATTTCCAAAAAACTGATTATGGTCAAATAATTGAAAACGGAGTTAAAGAATGGCAGGAAAAGAATTCTATGCTGGAACTCGAAAAACTTGTTGATAATTATTTGATAAATTTATTAAAAATTGGCAAATACACATCATTCGGCATAGAAAGTATTTTTGCTTATTATTTTGCTAAAGAAAATGATATCAAAAATATCAGAATCATCTTGAATGGCAAAAGAAACTTATTAAAGAATAATATAATTAGAGAGAATATAAGGGATTGTTATGTCTAATATAGCACTAATTGGAGAGAAAGAAGTTATTATCGGGTTTAGTTTAGTTGGTTTACAAATATTTCCAGTGAATAGTACAACAGAGGCAATTGAAGCGCTTGAAAATTGTTATAAAAATAAATATGATATTGTTTTTATAACAAATGAAATTGCACAGGGTTTAATTAATAAAATTGAAGAATATCAAAAAAAATATACAATGACAATTTGTATCCTTCCTAATCGTACGAAGGATTCTACACTTAGTATAGACATTTTAAGGAAAAATGTTGAAAAAGCTGTGGGTACAGATATCTTGTTTAGAAAAGAGGGATAATATGCAACAAAATAATGGCAAGATTGTTAAAGTTTCCGGGCCAGTAGTCATTGCAGATGGATTAAGAGGAGCTAAAATGTATGATGTTGTACAGGTTAGTGAGAATAAGCTTATTGGAGAAATAATAGAATTAAATGAAGACAGGGCAACTATACAGGTTTATGAAGAAACTTCAGGTATTGGACCAGGGGAATCTGTTTATACTACTGGAATGCCCTTAAGTGTTGAACTTGGACCTGGGTTGATTAAGTCAATTTATGATGGGATTCAAAGACCTTTAGATATAATATTCAATAAAGAAGGTGCATTTATAGCGAGAGGTGTTGAGGTAGATAGTCTGGATAGGGAAAAAGAATGGAATTTTAAACCTTCTACCAAAAAAGGGGACAAGGTAAGTCCAGGGGACTGTATTGGAACAGTTAAAGAAACATCTATTATTACTCATCACGTTTTGGTCCCAATTGGCATAGAAGGAAAAATAGAAAATATTTCTGAGGGAAATTTTAAGATAACAGAAACCATTGCCAAAATTAAAGATGAAACTGGTAAAATACATGAAGTTCAAATGCTACAAAAATGGCCAGTAAGAAAAATGAGACCTTATAAGGAAAAAATGCCCCCAACAGAACCATTAATTACTGGTCAAAGAGTTATAGATACTTTTTTCCCAATTGCAAAAGGCGGTACTGCTTGTATCCCGGGACCTTTTGGTAGCGGAAAAACCGTGGTTCAACATCAACTATCAAAATGGTGTAATGCTGAAATTATTGTTTTTATTGGATGTGGTGAAAGAGGTAATGAAATGACAGATGTTTTACAGGAATTTCCAGAACTAATTGATCCAAATTCAGGTAAACCTTTAATGGAAAGAACTGTCTTAATCGCCAACACATCTAATATGCCTGTTGCAGCTAGAGAAGCATCTGTATATACTGGCATAACTATAGCTGAATACTATAGGGATATGGGCTATAATGTTGCGTTAATGGCTGATTCAACATCACGATGGGCTGAAGCAATGAGAGAAATTTCCGGCAGGTTAGAAGAAATGCCAGGTGAAGAGGGGTATCCAGCATATTTAGGTACAAGAATTGCAAGTTTTTATGAAAGATCAGGTAAAGTAAAGTGCCTTTCTAGTAAAGATTTGGAGGCCACTATAAGCATCATAGGAGCAGTTTCTCCACCGGGAGGAGATTTATCCGAGCCTGTAACACAAAATACATTACGTACTGTTCAGGTTTACTGGAGTTTGCAGGACAAACTTGCTTATAAAAGGCATTTTCCGGCAATTGATTGGTTAAAAAGTTATTCATTATATCTTGACCAGCTTAGTACTTATTTTAAGGAAGAAATAAGTGAACATTTTGTTAAAATAAGGACTATGGCAATGACGCTTCTACAAGAAGAATCTGAATTAGAAGAAACTGTGAGATTAGTTGGTATAGATGCATTATCGAAGGCAGAAAGACTTACATTAGATACTGCACGTTCAATAAGAGAAGATTTTTTACATCAAAATGCATTTGATGATGTTGATACCTATACATCAATTAAAAAACAGTATCTGATGTTGGATTTGATTATATTTTTTAATGAAGAAGCCAAAAAAGCAATTAAAATTGGAGATATTAGTAATGACCAACTTAACCAACTATCAGTAAAAAACAAAATTGTACGATCAAAATTTATATCTGAAGACAATTTAGAAGAATTTTCCAGGATAAAGGATGAAATTAAAAGTCAAATTAATTCTCTCACATCCAATATAGCAGGAAAGGATGATTAAAAATGATAAAAGAATATACAACAATTACAGAGGTAAATGGACCGCTAATAATTGTTAATAAAATAACAGATGTTAAATATGATGAATTAGTAGAAATTGAGTTATCAGATGGTGAAAAAAGAAGAGGACAAGTATTAGAGGTTTCTGAAGATAGGGCAATTGTACAGATGTTTGAGGGAACAACCGGTATTGATGTATCCAGATCGAAAGTACGTTTTTTAGGAAGAGTTATTGAAATACCAGTATCCATGGATATGCTTGGAAGAATATTTGATGGCTCTGGAAGACCCATTGATAAAGGACCAAAAATAATTCCTGATAAACGTTTAGATGTTAACGGAAGCCCACTAAATCCATTTGCCAGGGATTATCCTAATGATTTTATCCAGACTGGAATATCTTCTATTGATGTGTTAAATACTTTAGTAAGAGGTCAAAAGTTACCTATCTTTTCCGGTTCAGGACTTCCCCATTCAAAAGTTGCATCACAAATAGCCCGACAAGCTAAGGTGTTAGGAAAAGAGGAATCATTCTCAGTTGTCTTCGCTGCAATGGGTATTACCTTTGAAGAGGCAAATTTTTTCATTAGTGACTTTAAAAGGACTGGAGCTATCGAAAAAAGCGTAATGTTCATTAATTTAGCAAACGACCCTGCAATTGAAAGAATAATTACTCCAAAAATGGCTTTAACTACTGCAGAGTATTTAGCATTTGAAAACGATATGCATGTATTAGTAATATTAACAGATATGACAAACTACTGTGAAGCTTTAAGGGAAGTATCAGCTGCACGAAAAGAAATTCCAGGAAGAAGAGGATATCCTGGTTACCTCTATACGGATCTGGCAACAATGTATGAGAGAGCGGGTCGTATAAAAGAAAAGAAAGGCTCTATTACCATGGTTCCCATTTTAAGCATGCCAGAAGATGACAAAACCCATCCAATTCCTGACTTAACTGGATATATAACTGAGGGGCAGATTATTCTTGCACGTGAATTGCATTTAAAGGGAATATATCCCCCAATAAATGTTTTGCCTTCTCTTTCCAGGTTAAAAGACAAGGGGATAGGCGAAGGTAAAACCAGGGAAGACCATTCTAATGTAATGAACCAGCTTTTTGCCTCTTACGCAAGAGGTAAAGAATCCAAAGAACTTGCTACAATATTAGGGGAAGCAGCGTTAACAGAAGAAGACAAAAAGTATGTAAAATTTTCTGATAAGTTTGAAGAAATATTTATACAACAGGGAGAAGATGAAAACAGAGATATAGAAAAAAGTTTAAGTATAGGCTGGGAAGCATTAGAGACATTACCAGTAAATGAACTAAAGCGTATAAAGGATGAGTATATCAAAAAATACCTACCGCATTTTTCTAATGACGAAGAAGGAAATATTAGTAATAATAAAAATGATAACGACAAAGAAGATAATAAATAATAAGATATAATCAATATCAATATTGTTATAATTATTTTAATATATAATCATTTTAACTTAGGAGTTTAAAATTTATGAAATTAGCAGTAAACCCCAATAGGATGGAACTGTTGAGACTAAAAAAAAGACTATTGCTTGCAAAAAGAGGTTATAAATTATTAAAAGACAAAAGGGATGCTCTTATACAAAAATTCATTCAATTAGTTTATGAAAATAAAAAAACGAGAGAAGACTTTGAAAAAGAGATGAAAAATTGTATGGAAAGCTTTTTAACTGCCAGTTTTTCTTTTGGTAATAATGATTTGGATGCAATCTTGTTATTTCCCAAAAGAAGTACAAGAGTTAAAACAACCTACAAAAATATGATGAGTGTTCAAGTTCCAAATTATAAAATTATTGAGGAAGGGGAATTGTATACATATGGGATGGCAAATAAATTTCCAAGTTTAGATAGTGCAATTAAAAAATATAAAAACGTTATTCCGCTAATGGTGAGAATGGCCGAATTAGACAAGACAATTGTGCTACTAACAGAAGAAATAGAGAAAACAAGAAGGAGAGTTAATGCATTAGAATATGTTATGATACCAAATCTTGAAGAGACAATAAAATTTATAACGATGAAACTAGATGAAATGGCAAGATCAAACAATTCTGCATTAATGCGTATAAAAGAAATGATACGTGGTGAATAATTACTTCCTTACTTATTAACCAGTTAATATATCAACAGGAAAATCATAAAAGTCAATATTTTTGTCTACCCAATACGAATAATTTCTTTCATAAGATATAATTAAATGATTTTTTTAAGTTTGTTAATAGTTTTTTAAATATCTTAACGAAAGGATTCCAGCAATTTTAGTTTAACAATAAAGTATTATATCTTTTATTTTAGATATTATAGAAAAATTATGTAAAATAGTGATATTATATATAAAATATGTAAGGTGCCCGTGGCTTAATCGGATAAAGCGACGGCCTCCGGAGCCGTAGATTGGAGGTTCAAGTCCTCTCGGGCACACCATTATTTAATATTAATAAGGTATAAAATAACAAAAAACAAATTTAATTATAGCAATAATTTGTTTTTCATTGGGATAATATAGGAATGTTTTATAAAATAGCGCGATTTATAGGATATATATTAAGCTTACTATTTTGGCCTATTGAAATAAGGGGTGGAAACGATTTTCATCATAATGGGCCTTTGATATTAGCTGCTAATCATGTTAGTTATTTAGACCCGATTGCTTTAGCTATAGCATTTAAAAGACAAATATATTTTTTAGCAAAAAAAGAAGTTTTTGACAATCCCTTTTTAGGATTGATTGTTAAAGGACTTGGAGCAATTCCTGTCGACAGAAAAAATGTCAGCCCGGTTACAATAAAAAAAACCTATTCAATTCTAAAAAATGGAAATGTTTTGGGTATTTTTCCTGAAGGTACACGATCATTAAATGGAGAATTATTAGATTTTAATAAAGGAATGATAAAAATTGCATTAAAAACTTCTTCACCCATTATACCTGTTGGCATTGCAGGTACGAATGATATTTACCCGCCTAAAGCAAAATTTCCTTCCTTTTGGGGAAGAAAAAAAATTACGGTTAGTTTTGGCGATCCAATTTATTTAGATTCAAACAAAAATAAAGATGATAATTATCAAAATAATTCATTGTTAGTTATTAAACATAATATAAAGCATTTATTGGAAGGAATATAGTAAATAAATATTATCATACAGTAATTAGTAATAGATAAAAGATGTGAGGTAAACAATGATTAATAAACTTAAAACTAATAGATTTTTTAAATATTGTTATTTTATGATTACTATCTTTTTGTTACTGATTGGCATCACTAATAATGTATTTGCTATAAATAGTGATTATGTAATTGAAATGACTTTTGGTGTATATGGGGAGAATAGAAACGAATTTAACTACCCGGTTTGTATTGCTTTAGATAAAAGTGATAATTTATATGTTACTGATTGGGAAAATGATAGAATACAGATTTTTAATAGTGATGGTGAATATATACGGATGATACCAGATGAAAATAGTGGCTATCAAATAGATGGTCCAGTAGGTATTGCATTGGACCGAAATAACAATATTATCATTGTAGAGCAACACAATAATTGCTTACATAAAATATCAAATGATGGAAGGTCTATTCAGATTTTTGGAGAATTCGGGAGTGGTCCTGGACAATTTGATAATCCAAGAGGTGTGGTGCTTGATGAAAATGATAATATATATGTTGTAGATACTGGAAATAACAGAGTACAGGTATTCTCAAATGAATTTGAATTATTGTATATTTTTGGGAGAGAAGGTCTGGGTGATGGAGAATTTTATTATCCCAGAGGTATAGCTCTTGATAATGATAACAATATATATGTTGCAGATACTTTTCACCATCAAGTGCAGGTATTTACCGAAACAGGAGAATTCATTGAACGCATAGGTACTGCTGGTAACGGGCCTGGAGAGTTTGACGGTACAAGATATGTTGATATTGATGAAAAAGGCAATATCTATATCACTGACTATAGAAACGGCAAAGTAGTACAGTACAATAGTGATTATGATTTTATTACAGAATTTGGGAATCAGGGGGATAATTATTCTTTATTATTATACCCAGAGGGAATCGCCGTAGACCAAAGAGGCTATATTTATGTTGCTGACGCAGGAAATAATAGAATTGTTAAATTTTGTATTTCAAGAATTATTATAAATAAAAAAGCAGGCATTGAAAATATTGAAAAAGAAGAATGGGATAAAGCAATTCAATCATTTCAAATTGTTTTAAATGAAGATCCAAAAGATTATGAATCAAGAAAAGCAATTGCCTTTGCATATTTCGAGAATGGCCAATACGAGAAAGCAATAAATGAATATAATACAATCTTAGAATTTTTACCCCAGGATCAAAGTATTATTTTAAAAGCTGTTGATGCGCACTATGAATTAGCATCCGAATTAGCTAAGGATTCTAATTATAAAGAAGCATTAGGACATTATAAACTTGTAATAAACGAACAACCCAATTATCCAAATATAAAAGCAAAATATTATTTAACTTATTTAAAGTATATATATAATTCCATATTTTTTAGAATTATTTTCATAATTATTCTAATTACCATAGTGGCAATATTTATAATACCAAGAATAGCAAGTAAAAAGAAAAAAGGTGGCAGGCATTACCGGGGTAGAAATAGATTTTAAGTAATAGTCAATAAATAAAGGGAGGTTTATTAATATGGAAAGCATCAGAAAGGCTACTGTTGCAGGTTCATTTTATGATTCTGATAAGGCTTCCTTGTTAAATCAACTAAAATATTGTTTTTTACATGAAATCGGTCCCCAAAAATTACCAGAATCTAAGAAAATATATCAAAATAAGAGTAAAATAAAAGGGATTGTCTCTCCACATGCAGGTTTTATTTTTTCAGGACCTATTGCCGCACATAATTATTATTATTTATCTTTTGAAAAAATACCCCAAACCATAATAATAATTGGTCCTAATCATCGAGGCCTGGGTGAAGAAATATCAATTATGCCTGCTGGCTATTGGAATACACCCCTAGGCTCTATCGAGATAGATGAAAAAACTGTAAAAAAAATACTTGCTAATGACAAAAAAAATATTATAAAAGAGGATATACAGGCACATGTTTTTGAGCATTCAATTGAAGTTCAGTTACCCTTTCTACAGTTTATTTATCCAAACAATACATTCAAAATAATACCAATATGCATCACAAACCAAAAATTAAGTTTAATGAAATATTTGGCAGATACAATATTTGGGAGTATAGAAAATACAGATTGCCTTTTTATTGCTAGCTCAGACTTCACTCACTATGAATCTCAGAGTAATGCAAAACGGAAAGACATTAGTGCTATTGAGAAGATAATAAATATGGATAGTGATGCATTTTATGAAAATATAAAAACGAATAGTGCATCTATATGTGGTTATGGACCAATTGCCATAGTCATGGAAATATGTAAAAAAAATGGAATAGAAAAAGGAGAATTATTAAAATATGCAACCTCAGGTGATGTTTACGGAATGAATGAACAAGTTGTCGGATATGCTTCAATAATATTCCGATAGACTATTTTAAATTAATGAAGAAAAATAAATGAATATTATAAAATGAATATTATAAATAGTTATATTTTTGGTAAAATTACTGTTAATGGATATATCTATTTCTCGGATATAATTATTTCACCGAACAATGTTCAAAGTGATTGGCATCGGGGGAAAAGACATTATTTAAGTTTCAATGATATTTATAGCATAATCGAACGTAAACCAGATGTATTAATAATTGGAACGGGAATGTTTGGTCTGATGCGAGTAGATAATAACATGATAGAAGATTTAATAGAGAGGGGAGTTCATAATATAATTATTGAAAAAACTAAGCAGGCTTGTATTTTGTATAATAAAGAAAAAACAAGAAAAAAAGTAGCTGTGTTACACATAACCTGCTAAGTCAATATAATATTATATAATGACAATAACATATAATTATTTATATTTAATAGCAGCTATATACCACAATAAATGATAAAAACATATAATATAAAATTATAATAATGATTATTTCAAACAATAATATTATTTTATAATTATTTACAATGCATACTATGTAATAATATTAAAAAATTGAAATGAAATTATTTGTAATTCGAATAGAAATAATGGTAATTAGAATCATTTACAATAAAAAATAAGAGGTTTGGAATGTTAATTGATTTAACTTTAAAAATAACACCTAAAATGATTTTAGATGCACATGAAAACGATAAAAAAGCATTACCCGGGCATTTAGGCACACATTTTGATGTAATGAATAAAGAGTTTCCTTTAGAGTATCTGGAAAGAGATGCAATTGTTTTTGATGTTAGTACTGTTGATAAAAATAAGGAGATTAGTACAGAAGATATTATATTAAATAAGATAGAAACAAATATGTTTGTCGCTTTTTATACAGGTTTTATGGAAAATGAAAAATATGGTGGTAGAAAATATTTTACTGAACACCCACAGCTATCTGATGAACTTATTGAAGAATTAATTAAAAAAGAAATATCAATTATTGGAATAGATTTTGCAGGAATTAAACGTGGAAATGATCATACTCCAAAGGATCAATATTGTTCAGACAGAGGAATTTTTATTGTTGAAAACCTTTGTAATTTATATAAAATACTCAATGGGAATAAAAGTAAAATATTTTTAGCATATACATTCCCATTAAATTATACTAATATGACCGGTTTGCCGTGCAGGGTTGTAGCAAAAATATAACTTTCGAATATATTATTTAACATTATTACTTTACATAAGATATATTATCGAACCTTTTGATATATATAAATATAATTAATACCCATTATCTTTCATTATTTTTATAATATTATCTACACTCTCTTCTATGTTCTTAAATTCATCCAGATTCATCCAAAGGTTAACCGGCATTTGGTTTTTAAACCAGCTTAACTGTCTTTTTGCAAAATTACGTGTTTCTTTTTTTATCATTTGTATGGCTTCATCTTTTGTTATATATCCACGAATATATTTTATAGCTTGTCTATAACCTAAAGCTTGGATTGCATTTATTTTTTCATCTCCATATTTATCAATTAGTGCTCTCGTTTCCTCAATAAGCCCTTCATCTATCATTCTATCTACACGTTGATTTATTTTTGTGTAGAGTTTTTTTCTATTCATATAAATACATATAATATAAAAATTATATTTTGATTTTTGTGGATCTAAAATGTTCTTTTTATGAAAATCTGATAGTGTTTTACCGGTTAAGTAAAATACTTCTAATGCCCTGATTATTCTTTTTGTATCATTTATACTTATTTTTTTTGCATATTCTGCATCTTTTTTTCTTAATTCATTATATAAATATTCATTACCTTTATTTCTTGCTAATAATGTTAATTTACTACGAATTATGGCATTACTACCAGGGCCTTCAAAAATAGGGTCTATAATTGATTTGATATAAAGACCTGATCCACCTACTATTAATGGCTTTTTATTATTCTTATAAATATTTTTTATGCATTGCATAGCATAATGAGAATAACGCATAACATTAAAAATTTCTGTTGGCTCAACGAGGTCTATACAATGATGAACGTATTTGCTCAAAATATCGTGATTTGGCTTATCTGTGCCGATATTTAAATTATTGTATATTTGCATTGAATCAGCTGAAATTATTTCAATTTCAGGCATATATTGTGCGATATTAACTGATATTGATGTTTTACCAACACCAGTTGGCCCTGTAATAATTATGATTTTATTATTTTTTAAGATCAACGAGCTCTCCATATAATGTATAAGCATCTGCATGTTTTATTTTGCAATATGCCAATTTCCCAATTATATTATTTTTATCATTATCAAGAAAATTATTATTATTTACTGAGAAAATAACTATCTTATTTGTTCTTGTTTTTCCACAATACTGATATTCTATTCCCTTTCTGGATTTACTATCTACTAATATCTCTAAAATTTCCCCTATCAATTGCTTATTAATGTTGATTGAAATATTTTTCTGAATTTCTATTAATTTCCATAAACGTTTCTTTTTGGTTTGAAGATCAATTTGATTAGAAAAAAAAGATGAAAGTGTTTTTTCTCTATTTGAATAGATAAAGGTATAAGCAGAATCAAATTTGATTTTTTCAAAAGCCCTAATAGTATTTTCAAAATCCTCATTTGTTTCTCCGGGGAATCCAACCATTACATCTGTAGTAATGCTTGCGTTAGGTATGATTTTTCTGATTTGCTTTATTATATTATTGTATTCTTTCATGCTATATTTTCTATTCATTCTACTTAGTATATTATCAGAGCCAGATTGCATAGGAAGATGAATATGCTCACAAATATTTTTGCCATTTTTTATAGTCTTTATCAGGTTAATGTTAAAATCTTTGGGATGAGAAGTAGTAAACCTAATTCTTTTTATATCATTAATTCTATTTATTTCTGATAATAAAGTTAAAAAATCACAATGATTAGGGATATCATTACCATAAGAATTAACATTTTGTCCTAATAAAAATATTTCTTTATAACCATTCCTTGCTAAATGATTAACTTCAGACAATATTTCCCCAATAGGACGGCTTTCTTCGGGACCACGGGTATAAGGAACTATACAATAAGAACAAAAATTGTTGCAACCTTTCATTATTTGTACAAAAGCTGAGATATTGTTAGTATATTTTATACTGATATTGTTTAACCGAAAAGGCTTACGATTGTCACAATATATAATTTTATTCTTATTTGAATAATATAGTCTAAAAATATCTGCAAATGAAGAAGACTGTGATGGACCAAATATCAAGTCTACTGAAGGCACTTTTATTTGAATATTTTCAGCCTCCTTTTGTGCTAAACATCCACAGATACCAAATATAACACCTGGTTTTTTCTCTTTTATCTGGCTTACTTTGCCAGCCATACTATAGATTTTATGTTCAACTTTTTTTCTGACGCAACAAGTGTTAAAAATAATAATATCGGCTTCATTCATTTCGGAAGTCATTGTGAAATTCATTTGTTCCATCTGCCCGGCAATTATTTCTGAATCGTTTACATTCATTTGACAGCCAAATGTTTTAATATAATATTTGAACATAATATATTGTGTTATTTCCTTTGATTTATTATATTATTTAGAGTTAAAGTAACAATAGACAGTTTATTATTAACTTAAATAGTGTAAAAAGTAAAAAATAAAAGAGAAAGAGAAGGAGATATATTTAAACAACCCCTTCTCTTTTGATTTTATTATAATAAAATTACTAAATTTATTTTATTTCGCATATTCAACAGAACGTGTTTCCCTGATAACATTTACTTTAACTTGTCCGGGATAATCAATGTTTTTTTCAATTTTTTTAGAAATATCCCTTGATAATTTTGCAGATAAATAATCATCAATTTCTTCAGGGTTTACAATAATTCTGATTTCCCGTCCGGCTTGAATCGCATAACATTTTTCAACTCCTTCAAATGAGTTGGCAATTTCTTCTAATTGACTAAGTCTCTTGATATATGTTTCAAGCATTTCTCTTCTTGCGCCAGGCCTTGAAGCCGATATTGCATCTGCAGCTTGAACCAGTATTGCTTCAACTGTTTCTGGTTTTTCGTCTTCATGATGAGATGCTATTGCATTGATAATGTTTGGAGATTCTCCATTTTTACGGGCAATATCAGCACCAATCAGGGCATGAGGACCTTCTATTTCCATATCAGCTGCTTTACCTATATCATGCAACAGTCCTGCTCTTTTACAAAAGTTGGCATTCAAACCTAATTCGTCGGCCATAATTCCGGAAAAATAAGCAACTTCTTTTGAATGTTGCAGTACATTTTGGCCATAACTGGTTCTATACTTTAATTTGCCCAATATATTAATTAATTTAGGGTTAACATTTCTAACGTTTGTGTCAAATACAGCCTTTTCTCCTTCTTCTTTAATGCTACTTTCTACAATTTTTTTAGAGTTTTCAATAACTTCTTCTATCCTTGCTGGTTGTATTCTACCATCAGTTATAAGTTTCTCCAGGGCTATCCTGGCAATTTCCCTTCTAACAGGATCAAATCCAGATATAATAACTGCCTCCGGGGTATCATCTACAATTAAATCTACCCCTGCTATTCTTTCAAAAGTTCTAATATTCCTACCTTCTCTTCCAATAATTCTTCCCTTCATGTCTTCATTAGGAAGAGATACTACTGAAATTGTTGATTCTACAGTGTAATCAGAAGAATATCGTTGAATGCTTAAAGCAATTATATTACGGGCTTTTTTCTCTCCTTCTTCTTTTGCTTGCTCCTCGATAGATTTAATTAGCTTACCAGCTTCATGGTCTAGTTCTTTTTCAAGCTTACCCAGGAGATCCTGCTTTGCCTCTTCAATATCTAATTTCGAAATCCTTGCTAATTCATCCCTTTGTTTTTGGTAAATTTTATTAATTTCTTGTGCTTTATTATCAACTTCTTGCTCTTTAAAAACAATATCTTTTTGTTTTTTTTCTATAAGCTCCAATTTTTGTACAAGGTTATTGCTTTTTTTAATAAGCTGTTCATTGATGTTTTCTAATTTATTTCTTTTTTGTTGGCATTCATTTTCACTTTTTCTTATAATCTGATAAGATTCTTCTTTTGCTTGAAGCTGTGCTTCTTTTTTAATTGATTCTGCTTCCTTTTTTGCATTTTCAATTATTTGATTGCAAGTTTTTTCTGATGATGATAATTTGGTTTTTGCAAAAAAATTTGTTAACAGAAAACCAATTAATATGCCTAACAAAATAGTTGCAATAGAAAAAATAGATGTATTAATGGCTTTCACCCCCTATTCAATTTAAAAGGTCCTTAAGTATTTCTTATATACATAATAATAATTCAGTAAATAAATTATATTTTTTATTATAAATATAAAAAAAACAAAAATAATGTACAAAAATAATTAATAATAATAAAGTTATTGAAAAATGCTAACTTTATTATTTTATCTCTATAAAAAATAAATGTCAAATCACAATTAATGGAATCTGTCCTTAAAAAGCATCACTATTATATTCATTATAAATGCGACTGATTACATTATAAGAAAAACCACGACTTTTCAACAAATTAATGATTTTTTTATGCTCCAACTCAATATTTTT
>JAQVMU010000031.1 GCA_028703475.1 Atribacterota bacterium
CTCCATCAGATTTTTAATGAATTTTAGAAATACTTGCTAAAAACTTGCTAAATAGGTTATAATTGATAGCTAAAAATTAAGAAATTATCGATGAAAAGATAATAGTGCATTTGAAAGGAGATTGTTGCATGAAAATTAGTTTTCTCGGAGCCAACAGATTAGTTTCTGGTTCGTGCTATTTAATACAGACAAAACATAAAAAATTTTTAATAGATTGTGGATTATTTCGGGGTAATGAGCTGATAACCCGTTTAAATTATGCCCCCTTAACTTTTAGACCGGAGGAAATAGATTTTATTATTTTGACACATGCCCATATTGATCATTCAGGAAGAATTCCACAGCTTTACAGAGAGGGGTTTGAGGGGCATGTTTTTTGCACAAAACCTACCATGGAATTGTGTTCTGTTATGCTTCCGGACAGCGGGCAAATTCAGGAGGATGAAGCAGAGGAAGAAAACCAGCGAAGGCTTAGATCAGGAGAGTCTTTCATTGAGCCGTTATATGATATTGAAGATGCCCTGGATAGTCTATTATTATTTCGGGCAGTGCCATATCAATATAAAATTAGAATTGATGAAAATATTAGTTTTCGATTACAGGATGCTGGTCATGTTCTTGGCTCATCATCTGTGGAGTTATGGATAAATGAAAATGGAGAAGAAAGCAAATGGCTGTTCTCTGGTGATATAGGTAGAAAAAATAAGCCTTTTCTGAGAAATCCGCAAAGAATCAAGGATGCTGACTATGTTGTGATTGAGTCGACATATGGAGGAAGAAAACATCGCCCCTATCGAAATGAAGTAAAAAAATTCTTTTCAATTATCGATAAGACTCTAAAAAGAGGAGGAGATGTTATAATCCCTGCCTTTGCAGTACAGAGGACCCAGGATATTATATATGAATTAAGCCAGTATTATAACCTTCAGGTGAAACCATTAAAAGGTAAAGATAAAAGAATGAAAAAACTAAGGTTTTATCTTGACAGTCCACTGGCGATAGCAACCACTAAAATTTATCGGAATAATGCGCAGGATTTTGCCCGGAAAAATTTGAAGATTATGGAAAAGAGTAATCAATTGCTTGATTTTCAATCTCTAAGATTAACAAGAACCAGTAACGCTTCTAAAAGGATAAGCCGTTCAAAGAGAAGAAAAATAATTATTTCAGCCAGTGGAATGTGTGATGGAGGAAGAATTCAATATCACCTGAAGGATCACCTCTGGCAGGAAAAATCCTCAGTTATATTTGTTGGCTATCAGGCAGAAGGAACATTGGGAAGAAAGATTATTACTGGCGAGAAAGTGCTGGATATAATGGAAGAGATGATTGATGTCAAGGCAGAAATTCATTATCTTGACGGTTTTTCCTCTCATGCTGATCAGGATGAATTGCTCTGGTGGATAAAAGGTCTGAACAAAAAGCCTAAAAAAGTATTTATAGTGCACGGAGAAAAGGATGAATCTGAATCCCTTGCTGAATGCCTAAGTAATGAATTGGGCTTTGAAACATGTATCCCGGCAATTGGGCAAACATTTTTAATTAAGAACAATGAAATTATCAATCAGGGATTAGTTAAAGATGTTAATAAGGAGATGCAGTTAGATGAAATTTTAAGAGGAATTAACAGGATAAAACAGAAATTTTCTCTTTTGTTAAATGATATGGAGTTTTCAGGGGTGGACCTTGATAGGGAAGCCAGGTATTATAGTGTAAAACAAAAATTAGAACAGTTACAAGATGATATAAGGCAAATAAAACAAATGATAAGAGAAAATGAATTAGAGGTATAAATTAACAATATTTTTAGTAAAGGTAATACAAATGAAACATGACAAATTGGAAAGCATTATAAGCATAGCGCTCAGGGCTGGTAATTTTATTCGGTTGCATTATGAAAGAGGAGATTTTGGTGTTTCCGAAAAGATGGATAGCCATGATTTGGTTACAAATATTGATAATGAATCACAAAAGATTATCCAGGAAGAATTAAAAGCCAGGTTTCCGAATATTTCTATTATCGGAGAGGAAGATAAGACTTTTTCAAAAAAAGACCATGCCTTTATAATTGATCCTATAGATGGAACCTTGAATTTTGTTAAAAAGATACCATTGTTTTCAGTTTCAATTGGTTATTGGAAAGATAATTTACCTTTATGTGGTGTGGTTTATGACCCACTTCGAAATGATATATTTTATGCTCGCAAAAAGTATGGTGCTTATCTAAATGGAAAACGTCTTCAATTATCCGAAAATAATAGCAATGATTATAAAGTTCTTGCATCTGACTGGGGACACGAACCTTCACTTTATAATAAAAATATTCTTGCAATGCAACAATTGACAAAGGAAAAATCTTTTCTTTTTAGATTTTTAGGTTGTGCAAGCCTGGCCATCTGTTATGTGGCAGCAGGCATTCTTGATGGTTACTGGCATTACAAACTTTCTCCTTGGGATATGGCAGCAGCAGCACTGATAGCACAGGAATCCGGTGCTTCAATCTTAAGCCTGGATGGTTCTGAATTTGATTTATGGGGTGATAGCATCCTGGCAGTTCCTGTTGGACTAAAGGAAAAAGTACTCGAAGCATTCAAGCATGTTAATTAAAACCAATTTATAATTAAATAAGAGTAGTGATGAAAAAGAAAAATAAAGAAAATAATAAAATACTGCATAGAAAGAATATTTCCCAGGAGTATCGGTGGGATGTAAAATCTCTTTATGATTCTATAGATAATTGGGAAAATGATTTTCTTAAAGCAGAGAAGCTAAGGAATGAGTTAATAAAATATAAAGATAGTTTTTTATTAGATGATAAAAGTTTCTTGCAATGTTTATTATTAAAAGATGAAGTTTCGAAAATCATGCAAAATTTGCTTACTTATGCACATATGCGGAAAGATGAAGATAATCAAAATGAAAAATACCAATCAATTTATTATAGATCAACCAATTTACTGACAAAAATTGAAGACAATATTGCATTTATTCAGCCTGGCATACTATCTCTCAAGTATAAAACTCTTAGAGAATGGATAAATAAAAATAATAAATTAAAGTTATATAAACACTATATAGAGGATATTTATAGAAAAAAGAGTCATATACTTCGCCCAAATGAAGAGAAAATTATTGCCCAGGCCGGAGAAATGGCTATGGTGCCGGAAAATACTTATGGTTTGTTGAGTAATGCTGATTTGAGATTTCCAAAAGTAAAGGATAAAGATGGAAACATTATTACAATTAGCCAGAGTAACTTCGTTTCCTTATTAAGAAATAGAGACAGACAACTCAGGAAAAAAGTATATAAGAAATATTACCAACCATATAAGCAACACCGTAATACATTTGCTGCTTTATTAGGTGGCAATCTTAAAAAGGATCGATTCTTTAGTCATACCAGAAAATACCGAAATAGTCTGGAAGCCTCATTGTTTGAAGATAACATACCGGTATCAGTCTATGATAATTTGCTAAGAATTATCCATGAAAATATAGAATTATTACACAATTATATTATGATTAAAAAAGACTACCTTAATTTAAAAAAATTGCATATGTATGATATGTATGTACCATTAACCGAAAAAACTGTTCAAATTGATTATTTAGATGCGCAGGATATTGTTATAAAAAGTCTTTCACCCATGGGAAATGAGTACCAATCAATTGTTAAAAAAGGCTTTAATGAAAAGTGGATTGATGTATATGAAAATAGAGGGAAAACCAGTGGCGCTTACTCAACCGGCAGTTATCAGAGCAAACCCTTTATACTAATGAATTATCATGGAACAATTGAGGATGTATATACATTATCACATGAATTGGGACACTCACTTCATAGTTATTATACTAATAAAAGGCAACCTTTTATTTATAGTAATTATCCAATCTTTTTAGCCGAGATTGCCTCTACAACTAATGAGGTATTATTGACTAATTATTTACTCAATAAAGCTGCAAGCCAAAATGATAAATTAATAATTTTGAATCATTTTTTAGAGCAATTTAGAACAACACTTTTCAGACAGACAATGTTTGCTGAATATGAGAAGATACTCCATGAATATGAAGCAAGTAGCGGTTCTATTACTGCTGAGTGGTGTTCTCAAAAATATTCTGATTTAATTCGTTATTATTATGGAGAAAATGTTATAATTGATGATGAAATTAAACTTGAGTGGGCAAGGATACCACATTTTTACTATAATTATTATGTGTATCAATATGCCACTGGATTTGCTGCTGCAATAGCTTTTTCACGTATGATTTTAGCTGATGGAAATAAAGCAACAGAGAAATATTTAGAATTTCTCAGTAAAGGGAGTTCTGATTACCCTATAGATATACTGAAGAAGTCGGGTATTGACATGACAAAAGTGAACCCAATTTCAGAGGCTATAAAATTATTTTCTGAATTACTAACTCAGTTGAAAAAATAAGAAGTTGAGATAGACAGGGAATATTATGAGTAAAAGATATTCTAAGTTAATTTTCATTATATTATTGGCAGGTTTTTTTTCATTTTATCTCTCAGGATGCTTGAGTAACGAAAATTATACTGATGAAACATATACAATTGAATCAGAAAAAGCCAAAAAAGTTACTGCATCTATTTCAATATACACGGGAGATATTGCTATTTCAGGAAATAGCCAGCAACCTCTATTAACCTCAGAGTTTAATTACAATCTTAAACAGTTTATTCCAAAAATCAGCTATGTAGTTCAAAATGACGAGGGTAAGTTAAAAATATCTCAAGAAGAGAAAACAAAGGGATTGTATGATTCAGTAGAAAATAGATGGACACTAATATTTAATCGGACTATACCCCTGGAATTAAATATTGCAATGGGTAGCGGGGATAACCGGTTAGATTTGAGTGACATAAATTTAACCGGTTTGAAAAGCATTATGGGTAGCGGGGACTCTTATATCGATTTGACGGGTAAGTATAAAGATAATGTTCATGTATATTTAATAGGTGGCTTAGGACATACAACTATTAATCTCCCGGAGGATATTGGTATAAGATTATTAATAGACGGAGTATTTAATCGCATTAATTGTAGCGGATTTGAACAAATTGGTAATTTTTATTTTAATTCAGGGTTTGATTTATCAGAAAGAAAGATTTATATTACAATTATTTCAGGAATAGGAAAGATTGATGTAAATCTAATATAATTTTCAATTAGAAATATTCGGAGGTCCGAAAATGAAAGGAATAGCTAAATTTGTTTTTATAGTGTTGTTTTTGTCTTTTTCTGCAATGACTGTTTTTTGCCAAACGGAAAAAACAGTTACACCCGAATTAGAATATGGATGGTCTTCAGTTGACAATGTTTTTAGCAAAGTGGAAATAAATAAATTAGTAAAAAAACCAATGGCAGGGCCAATAAAGATAGGTTATACTGCAAAAGATGTTAGGGGGGTAATGGGGATACCGGATAGTATAGATGAAAAAGGGTATATTTATTATTATCGCCAGTCTCCCATATTTTTTGATGATAATTGGAAAGTCCGGTCATGGGACAATAAATATGGAAATTTGAATATTTTAGAGGATACTATAAAAATTATTCCGGGCTCTCATATCTCTGAAGTTTTTAAACAGAAGGGGTTTGCACTTCAAATTACCAAATTGGATAATAGCTACCGACTGGAATATCCTTATGAAATAATTTTTATTAATAATAATTGGAAGGTAGAGGCAATCAGTGATAAGCAAGTAAGGAAGATTAATCCTAACAGAGATGTGATGAATTTAGAGGATTTCTTAGAAGAATACAGAGATTATTTAAGAAAAAAGCCATAAAACATATTAATTATTATTGTATTATATGTTAATTATAGATTATTGTGTTTTTTACAAATATTATGGTAATGCTATAGGTATTTTGAAAATAAAAATAAAGTCTCTTTAGCCCTGTTTAGTGAATTATTTCAATTCCTGAAAATTTGTTATTATTTAAAGATATATCCTCTCTGCGAATCATCTTAATTGCATTTGGCAATGATTCCATTATATCCCTGGCAGTCATTCCGTCTTTTCCCAGTTTTTTGGCAGTCATGTCTCCGGCTAATCCATGAACAAGTACTCCTTGTCGAGCGGCAGATTCAACCGGTAATCCAAGGGTATACATTGCTGCTATAGTACCTGTTAACACATCTCCGGAACCGGCAGATGCCATACCACTGTTTCCCGTCATATTAATAAATACATTGCCGTCCGGTATAGCAATTAATGTATGAGCCCCCTTTAATACAGTGATTGTATTATTTTTTCCGGCAAAATCTACCACAATATTAATTAAGTCTTCTTTTATTTGGTTTACCGGTAATTTAGTCAAGCAGGACATTTCTCCAAGGTGTGGTGTTAATATAGTTGGATGCTTTCGTGATTGTAAAATTGATAAATCATTACTTATTGCGGTTAACCCGTCACCATCAATTAGTATGGGCTTATTAATTTCAGTAACTATCCTTCTAACCAGGTTTTGTGTTTCCTCTTCCAGGGAAAGGCCGGGTCCTATAATAACAATGTCTGTTTTTTCGGATAATTTTAATAGTGCGGGTATATTGGCTGAAGAAATAGCCCCTGTTGCCGTTTCTTTTTGGGGAAGAAATACAACTTCGCTGGCAATTGTAGCAATATAGGGAATGATTGAGGCAGGAGCCGCTAATCGGGAATAACCACCACCGCTTTTTAAAAAGGATAGAGAAGAAAAATAGGGGGCACCATAATAATTACGGGAACCGGATATAAAAAGAGCGTCACCAAATGTTCCTTTATGGCCTTCGTTCAAACGATTGGGAATTAAAAGAGGGGAATTGATATAAGTATTTAAATCATTTTTATTATATAAATAGGGAGGGAAAGAAATATGTGAAACATAAAGTTTTCCACAATAATCATAACCGGGATATAATATATTTCCTATTTTTGGAAGGCCAAAAGTGACTGTATAATCTGCTTTCACAGCAATTCCCTGAATTGAACCGGTGTTACCGTTTATACCGGAAGGAATATCTATGCTGATAACCGGGTTATTTATTTTATTAATTAACTGAATAACTTCCAGATAATATCCCTCAATATTTCTAGCCAGACCTGTACCGAAAATAGCGTCAATAATAATGTCTCCGGGTTTTATCACCGATTCTAATTCATTAATTGAAGGTTGTATTTTTGAAGATATATTAAGATTGTTAATTATTTGCCAGTTTTTCAGTGCAGATCCTTTATATTTTTCGGGATTTCCGAGGATGCAAATATTAACCATAGCACCATTAGAATGTAATTTTCTGGCTACTACCAACCCGTCTCCACCGTTATTTCCGACTCCACAAATTACTAAAAAGCTACTATTTTCTATTTTGAAATTATTATAAATTAACTGACAGATTGATAATCCTGCATTTTCCATCAACAATTCATCACTGATGCCAAATTTGTTGATAGCATCTTCATCCATATTTTGCATTTCTATTACTCTGGCAATTTTCATAATAATATCTCCTTATTTTATTGAAATAATTTAAATGAAGAAAGTTAATTATGGTCAAAACGATAATGCTCAAGATTCGAACAGAAAATAATTCATTAAAAATCAATGCTTACAGGTAGAACAGTTTCCACCATGACATACAGAGCAACTGTTGCTATTATTTTCATATGAGCTGGTACTTCCACAAAAACTGAAACCATTAAATAACCGTTTAGTGTTACTGTTGCCGCATTTACTGCAGATAATTCCACCTTTTTTCATATCTTCTATTGTTAATCTTCTTTCAAATATATTATTGCAATCCAGACATTCATAACTGTAATTTGGCATAATCAACATCCTTTCTTAACAACAAATCCATAAAATATCAGATTAATTGACGATGTAACTAAATTATTTTATATTATATAAAAAATTATTACAACTTTACCTTGATAGTAAAGGCAGGAGATTAATTTATGAAAATAAAAGGCATTTACCAGGTTATTTATTTCCTTTCACGGAAAAATGTTTAATTTTTTGTAAATTAATGTTTATAATAGATATAATATTACTAATCATATGTATGACTGAAATACAGTGGCAGCTATAGTTTTTATTAAAAGAAAATATAGTTTTATAAAAAACTGCCTATTAATACAAAGGTATCGGTTAAAAAAATGGTTTTACAAAAAGAATCAAATGAAGTGCGAATGAATATTGATAAAATTGTTATGGAATTAACCAGAAATGATATTTTGCTGAATTATGGATTAGATGCTACAGAAATGATATCTATTACACAGAATCCGGAATTTCTAAGTAGAATATCATTTATGATTAATAACAAAAACTTTACAGCATCGAAAACAATAGAATTGCTTGCCGAAAAATTAAAATCTATTGATTCTTCATTAAGTAAAAAGCAGTGGTTGACACAAATATACCATTTCTGTAAATACCTGTCCTTTCCTGATAATAAGCCAGAATTAGAGGATGAAGATATACTTGTTAGCAGAAAGCAAATGTTCTATATATTTTTACTGATATACCGTCAGGTTTTAGCATTACAAAAACAATATGAAACCAGTTCCTTTATATCAAGGTATTCCATATCATTTCTATCACCTGCAGAAACGAGGATGCTGGAGCAGCCGGATGAGTACCGCAATTTTATTAATGCATTTGATAGGCTTTTTGTCTATGAAATGATGGCTTTGAGTAAAGAATTATTTGGACACAGCACGCTTGATCATGTTTGTGGTGTACATTCTTTGGGTTTAAGTATTGCCAGGCAGGTAAACAGGGAAGGGTTTCCGCTTGACTTGGGAATTATTTCAGGCTCTGCTGCCGGTCACGATATAGGGAAATACGGGTGTCGCAGGAGTGAACAAAAAAGGGTCCCTTACCTGCATTATTACTATACTGACTTATGGTTTCAGAAGCAGAATATTCCTTATATTGGTCATATTGCTGTTAATCACTCTGTCTGGGACTTAGAATTAGAAAACCTTTCTCTGGAAGCAATAATCCTTATTTATTCTGATTTTCGGATAAAGAGTAAAAAAAATTCCAATGATATGAATGTGTATAGTTTACAGGAATCATTTCAAGTTATTTTGAGCAAACTGGATAATGTAGATGAAAAAAAAGAGAAAAGATATCGCAGGGTATTTGCCAAACTGAAGGATTTTGAAGATTTCTTAATAGATAAAGGGGTTAATGTCAATGAGATACTGTTTCCGGAAAATAAAGGGAAAATATCAAAAAGAGAGTTGCATTATCCCTTGTTGCATGGAGAAGAAATTATTCAGCAGATAAAATACCTATCTTTGCAACATAGTTTTCTATTAATGCATCTACTTAGAAACGAGACCTCAATTAACACTATTTTAGAAACCGCCCGCAGTGAAACTAAATGGCAAAATTTGCAGGAGTATCTCCGAATATTTGCAGAATATGCAAGCTATCTTAATCAGAATGAAAAAATGTTGACATTAAAGTTTGCATATGACCAACTTGTATTTCCTGAAGAAGGAATCAGGAGAAGAAGCGCCAAGCTAATTGGTTATTTAATTGCGACTTATGATGAAGAGTACAGGAAAGAGATTCCGGATAAGGTAAAGGTGAGTCCACCGAAAATAAAAAGTACTAAATTACTGGAAAAATACATTAAATTATTTATAGAACCAACATATAAGACTTCAGAACTGAATCAATGTCGAGTTAGGGAAAATTTACCATTTCTATTTGACTCATTATTTGAAAATAGTAATTTTCGCCAAAGAATTGATTATCTGCAAGTAATAAAAAAGTATTATAGAAAGTTTAATCTGCCTGATTTATCAGAAGATATTTCAGTATATTTATTGAATGGACTTAAAGATATACATTTTATACAAAATGAATATATTGAACAGGTATTTGTGGATTTTATAACCGGATTCATGCAAGATAAAAATAAGTTAATACGTATTACCGCACTGGACACGATTAACCATATCTTAGATAAAATTCCCAATGAAGATCCTTTTAGAATAGCCTGTCAGAATATTTTAAGCAGGATAACAGAATGTTCATTAATTCCTGCCGAAAATTATCTTCGTTTAAAAATAATGGAAAAGGTTAATGCAAATGAAAATCTGCTTAACCTTTTTAAAGAGAATTGTAAGCGTGATATTGAGAAAATAGACAGGATGTATTTGAATAATTTAAAATCTTCAACAGATGCAATTATCAAGAAGGTACAGATAGACATGCTTGCCGAGCGGGCAATATCTAATCGGGATGAATCTGTTTATACAGTACTGCATTTTAGCAATATCCTTAAGGTCAGCAGCCATGAATCAATTCGGAATTATGCCGGAAGAGCACTTATTAAAATTATGCCCTATTTAAATGTAGAACAAAAAAATGATATTTCTATCGAGTTGCTAAAAGCTTTGGAAATAGATGACTATCAATATACAAAATATATTCCGTATTACTTAGGACAGTCTATACCTTTTCTACCACCCCGGGAAATGGATGAGTTTATAAATGAATTAGAGGAAAAGGTCAAAATTGCAGATCAGTGGACTTGCACGTTATTAATACGAACACTGGCAGTAGCGATCAGTCGGTATGCTCCATACTCTGGCAGATATAAAGAAAATGTAGATAATTACAAGAATAGGTTATCTCGCATGCTGGGTATTTTAATGACTGGTTTAGCACACCATGATATGCTTATTAGAAGGGTAACAGCACGGGTAATAGGGAAAGAAATTATATCTTCCAACCATCTCACACTGAGAGAAAAAACAGATATAATACGGCTTATTGCAAAAAAATATCTTAACCTGATTGCACCTGTTTCTCAACATGATTCTTTGTTGTTTTTTGCAAATACCGTCTCATTACATCAATTTTATAAATATATTTCTGATTATTACTTTTATGAAGGGGAAATAAAAATACCTACTCCAAAATCAATTGCCTTTTTCCCGGGTTCGTTTGATCCATTTTCATTAAGTCATAAGGAAATAGTAAGGGAAATTGAAAAAATGGGAATGGAAGTATATTTGTCAGTTGATGAGTTTTCCTGGTCTAAACGTACCCAACCACATCTTTATAGGAAAAACTTAATAAATATGTCAATTGCAGATGAGTTAAATGTATATCTTTATCCTGAAAATCTGCCAAGCAATATTGCAAATCCAAATGATTTAAAAAAATTGAAAGAGCATTTTAGCCAATCCGAAGTATTTATTGTAACAGGGAGTGATGTTTTGCTAAATGCCTCCGCGTATAATAATATTGATGAGAATAATTCTTTAATACTTTTCCCCCACATAGTCTTTAATAGAAAATCATTTCATCTTAGTGAAAAAGACCAGAGAAGATATGATGAAATTATTAAAAAATTATCATCCAGAGTGATTCAATTAGATTTACAGGCTCCCTTTGAAGAAATAAGCTCGAGCCAGATAAGAAAAAATATAGATAATCATCGAGATATCTCAGATTTAGTTGACCCGCTTGCTGAACGTTATATTTATAAATTTGGACTATACCAAAGAGAACCACAATATAAATCGACATTACAAAAGGTTTATGTCAAGATTGAAGTAGTAGAGAAAATAACCAATAATCTTATCCAGCGTCTTGTTGAAGAAGTTTTCGTAGATAAACTGCAAAAAAAGGCAGAGGAGAGCCTGAAAAAATTCAATAAAAAACATAACCCAAGAATAGTTTTATTGAAAAATACTCAGGGTAGCGAAAGAATAATAGGATTTTCAGCTATTCACTGGGTTCGAAGTAGTCTTTTTTTTCATGAATTCAGAGATAATATAATAACTCAATATATCAGAGATAATGCAACCGGTCGAACGATTGTTATTGATGGAGTTTATGTTACTCCGAGGAATAGAAATGTTTCCAGAATCATAGATTTAAAACAGGTAATATTAAATGAAACAATTGCTTTCTGTGTGACAAAAGACTATGACTATGCTGTGTTCAAAAATATGATTCCCCAGTCAAATATTGCTGAAATGATAGAAATATTAGAGCTTTTTAATTTTACTCAACTGCCTATTAGTCATAGTTCTGAGCCTATTATGGCGGTAGATATCAGAAAACCCTGCACAATAAGCCTGGATATTGAAACATTGATAAAAGAACCATTTATGCATAATGATCGTATTATTGATACTATTAAATATACTCGAAAAAAACTACAGAGAGCAATAACACTCTTATATCCGGGTCATATTTTAATGCCATTTAACATTGATATTATAAACCAGTCAATTGTTGCAAAAGTTTGCAATGAAAATGGCATTTCTATTGAAGAGGGGAGAAAAAGACAATTAGGACCATTGATGTGTGTTCCTTTTGGAAAGATATTACATAAAATGGTAGTACCAAATACTGTTACAAAGTCTTTACATACAGATAAAATATTTACACCGGATATGAAGCATTTTAAAATAGATTCCTTTGGACATTATATGAGTCTGGAAAACCAGGTCAAAATGATACGTTCATTTAATAGACCGGTTTTACTGATTGATGATTTGCTTCACAAGGGGTATCGTCTGAAGGCCCTTAGTCCATTATTGAGAAAGGAAAAAATTAAGGTACATAAAATTATAGTTGGTTTATTATCAGGGAGAGGAAAAGAGCTGGGAATGATTCAAAAACGTTCTGTTGAAGGTGCCTATTTTATACCCAATCTGCGAGTTTGGTTTAATGAAAGCGATTTGTATCCCTTTATCGGAGGTGATGGATTATTCCGTCAGGAATATGAGCCTGCCAATTTAGTTCGATCAATAAATATGATTTTACCATTTGCCTATCCGGTTTTTCTTAAAGGAGTTGAGCACAAAATAATCTATCATTTATCTAAAACATGCATTGAAAATGCAATTGTAATCATGAAAGCGCTTGAAGAAGAATATCAGGCAATATACCATCGAAAATTAACATTAGATCATCTTGGTGAGGTAATAGTCTATCCACGTTATCCGGATCATGGTAAAGGCATGCATTATGACTTAGCGATAACTCCCTCAATTTATTTGGAAAATGACCTGGAATTACTACATAGAATCTGGAGAAACAGTAATAAAAATGATTCAAAAGATTTATTGATTCATCCTCATTCTCATGAATTTAAATTAGGAAAGGAAATGTTATGATTCATTATTATCGTTTACAAGATAAGCTGCTTTTTTCGGCAAAAAAAATCGAAGGCATAGCAGAGATACATGCTGAAAAAATAATGATTAGCAAAAATGAATCTATCTATTATTTGACAGGCAATAATTGGCAAAATAATAATCCTGTTTCGGTTTTAATACACCCGGATCAAATATTAGACACAGAAGTTGGAGTGGATATAACCCGGAAACAGAATGAAAGGGAAATATTATATAACAGCATCCCTGAATGGATTAAAGAAAGAATAAAAAAGAAAGATGTGGGAATATGTTACCATAAACACCCCCGATGGAAAGAAAGATTAGGCTGGAGAAAGCCTGAACAATGGAATATCAATATTATAGGACTGGGAAATGTAGGAGGGACATTGCTGACTGCCTTAAAATTGTTGGGAGGGGATATCATAAAAGAAATAGGTATTTTTGATACCAACAGGAAGGCTGTATTGCGGTGGGAGAAAGAAATTAACCAGGTGTTTGACAGTACAGGTAAAAGGAGATTGCCGGATGTTGTAATAATAGATTCTGATAAAGTATTTCAGGCTGATATTGTAGTATTTTGTATTTCTATTGGTGTGCCTTCCCCTGATAAAAAAGTTGGGGATGTGAGAATGATTCAGTTAGAGGCAAATTCAAAAATTATTAATTATTATGCCCAGAAAGCAAGAAAAATGGGATTTAACGGTTTTTTTGCTATTCTTTCGGATCCCGTTGATTTATTATGTCAGAGTGCTCTTTTGGCGAGTAATTTCGGCAGAAAAGGAGAATTGGATGGCAAAGGACTGAGTGCAGACCAGATAAGAGGTTTTGGATTGGGTGTAATGAATGGAAGGGCTGCTTATTATGCCATGAAAAAAAATAGGGTAAATAATTATCTGAAAAATGGCCGGGTTTTTGGACCTCATGGAGAAGGCCTATTGGTAGCTGATGATGTAGAAAATTACAATAAGGAGCAATCATCTTTTTTAACTGAAAAAGTATTGCAAGCCAATATTGAACTAAGAGAATTAGGATATAAACCATATATTGCACCGGCGCTGTCATCTGGTGCGCTTTCATTATTATCCTTTATGAAGGGAGAATGGCATTATAGTGCCGCATACCTGGGAGGAATATACTGGGGTTCGAGAAATAGACAATCGACTCTTGGCATCGAATGGGAACAATATAATTTTTCTAATGATTTATTCATGAAAATTAAGGAAAACTATTATAAACTTAAAGAAAATGCAAAAATATTGGAGAAATAAGAAGTAAATGAATTCAGAAATAGTTGTTTTAATGCCGGGCAGGGTGTCTGAAAAATTTAACAGTTTTATTAGATCGATAGTGCATGATTATCCAAACAGGATTATAAAAAGAGCAGATATGCTTCCTTCTTTGCAGAATAAAAAGATATTATGGGCGATAGAGTTAAATGAGTGTGGTTTTAATATTTCATTAGAAAAAATGCTGGCAAGTATTTGTCGGAGGGGGAATGAGTCACTAAGAAACTCACAAGCTGTTATAATTATTCAGAGTCCTTTAGAGATTTGGACCAAAAATTATGCTTACCGGATAATTTTTTATACAAATCAATTAGGCTGTCGATATATAGGGCATGCAGTTGTTGAGGCTACAAAAAATATAATAAATTTTACAACCTGGCAAAAACAGTTAAATATGCCCTTAGAAGAAATATATCAAAGAAATAGCATTGATTTAATAAATAGATTATTTAATGAAAAAATGAAAAAAATTGTAAACCCAAAGGTTTTAGTCCTGTATTCTAATCCAAGAAAAACTTCCAATACAATGATGCTCTGGCAAATGGTAAAGAAGTATATTACTGCTAATCAATTTGATATGGAGGAAAAACATGTAGAAAATGGTACCATTGTTGATTGTCGAGGTTGTTTGTATAAAACGTGCAGGCATTATAGTGAAAGAAAAAGTTGCTTTTATGGTGGAATAGTTGTAAAAGAAATATTGCCGGCCATTGAAAAAGCAGATTGCCTGGTATGGCTTTGCCCAAATTATAATGATGCTGTTTCAGCTAAATTAATGGCAGTGATTAACAGATTAACTGTTCTTTATAAGAGAGTTGATTTTTCAAGGAAGAAAATATTTTCAATAATAGTATCCGGAAATTCAGGAAGTGAAAATGTTGCCATGCAGCTTATTGGAGCTTTAAATGTTAATAAAGGCTTTCATCTTCCTCCTTATTTTAGTCTAATGGCAATAGCTAATGACCCGGGTACCGTGAAAAATATCTCTGATATTCAAGAAAAAGCTAAAGAGTTTGCAAATAACATATATCACGAAATAAATGCTTGATTTGTATAGAACTGATTTTGTTTAGTGAGAAGGAGAGTAATAATGAGGACTTTATTAATTGTTGATGTGCAAAATGATTTTTTAAAAGGTGGTTCCCTTGAAGTGAAGAATGCTGAAAATATTATCCCTGTTATAAACATGCTGATGGACAAATTTGATTTTGTAATTGCTTCCAAGGACTGGCACCCTCAAAAAAGTAATCATTTTGAAAAATGGCCGGTTCACTGTGTTGCTGAAAGCCCGGGAGCTGAATTTCCCTCTAATTTAGAATGTGATAAGGTTAATCAAATATTTTATAAGGGCACAGATAATAAAGATGATGGCTATTCAGCTTTTGAGTCGACGAATATTAAGATTTCAAATTATTTGAAAGAAAAAGAAATTAAGGAGCTGTATATCTGTGGAATTGCTCTGGAGTTTTGTGTAAAATCTACAGCGATGGATGCTCTAAAAGAAAATGTTAAAGTTTTTTTAATACGTGATGCTATTGCTACATTTTCGAAGGAGAAAACAGATATTGATAAAACATATTCAGAGCTGAAAAAGGCAGGTGCAGAAATAGTATTGGCTGAACAAATTAATTAAGTTCAAATATATTTATTAGAATATATTTGAAAAGAAGTTCTATGCTGATATCTGGATAATAATTATAAGTAAATAATTCTAAATATTTTACAATAATTAAAATAAAATATTAATAGAAGCCATGCTTTTATTGGGAGGAAAATTTGGAAAAAAGTAATCAGTCGGATTCTATAAAATTCTGGGAAGAAAAAGAGCGGAAAATAGGTGAGGAGATAATTGGAAAGGATATGAGTGAGTATATGGGAGGACATCCTGATCTCACAGGGCAAAAATGGGGGATTCTGTATTACACAATTAATGCTTTTTATTTCCAGGCTTTTCCCAAAAAAAATTGGATTACTTCTTTGTTGGGAAAAGTAGAGGATAAAATTGATGATAGTGTCAACCTGCGTTTATTGTGGATAAATGTCCGGAGAGTTTATCTTCCGGAAAGAAAAAATACATTTCTATCGTTTCTTCTCCCACCTGATTACCGTATTTTTGTTGATTATAGGATTAATAATTCAGACTATACATTAATTTTTACACTTTCTTCAAAGGAAAGCAAAAACAGATTTATAGATTGCTATAATCAATCTAAAAAAGGAACCAGATGAATTATTTTCAAACTATAAGTAAAAATGTACAGGTGAAAAACACTATCAAAAAGAGCCGTTTTATTGCATCGGTTAAGAAAATAAAAAGCGAAACTGAAGCAAGGTCATTTATTAAAAAAATAATACAACAGTTTCCAGATGCTACCCATCATTGTTGGGCTTATCAAATTGGAAATACAGATGACGAAACAGTACAGTTTTCTGATGGAGGAGAACCGGCCAACTCAGCCGGACCTCCTATATTGCAGGCCATTAAGCGAGAAAGGTTAACAAATGTTATGGTTGTGGTCAGTCGATATTTTGGCGGAATCAAATTAGGAATTAGTGGTCTGATAAAGGCTTATCGGGATACCGCGTTGATGGGTTTAAAAGAGGCAGGTAAGGTAGAACAATACTCTTTACAGGGATATATTATTGAAAATGTTCAATATCAGGCTTTAGGGAATATTTTGCAGTCTATTGAGAGCCGTAATGGTCGTATAGATAATATTGAATATGGCAAAAAAATAAAGATAAAAATATATCTTCCTGAACATCTTCTTGATTGGATAACACAATTAGTTAAAAATAGTACCCAGGGTATAGGAACAATTAGGAAAGGGACAGTTCGCTGGTACCAAAAGAAGCAATTATAATATATATTACATTAAAAAAGAAAATATTTATAAAATCAATTAATCGAATCTTGTTATTTTTAAAAGCATTTGTTACATGATTTAATTAAAATAAGAAAGGGCATGATTAATGAAAGTATTGATTGTATATTATTCCCGCACCGGAAAAACTGAAAAAATTGCAAGACAGATTGGTGTTAAGATTAATGCAGAATTACAGGAAATAAAGGATTATAAA
>JAQVMU010000032.1:0-6527 GCA_028703475.1 Atribacterota bacterium
TATCTGTACTGGCTCTCTGAAAATTATAGAAATAGCAAAACAGGCATTCAACGTGCTTAAAAAATAATATATTTCCAGAAATCACTATCAATATAATATCAAAAAATAGTAAAATATATTATAATATTATATTGTGGTTAAAATAATATTTATCAATAAGTAAGGTAACCGAAAAAATATAGCCAGAAAATATTACGTTAAACCATATTATTTACAACGGGGTGCTTAATGGATATTCAAAAATTTTCTAAATTATCAAATCTGTTAATACTAATTTTTTTGATACTACTATTCTTTATTGTTCCTTCCTCTATTTCTGTTCTGGCGCAAAACCAGTCTGTTGAAGATTTGTATTTTCAGGGAATCAATCTATTGGAAAATGAAAAAAAATATGAAGAAGCAGTTACTGTGTTTCAAGAAATACTGAATATCAAACCAGATTACCCGGAAGCTCATTTTCAAATAGGTCAGATATATCGCTTAACCAACCAGCTTGAAAAAGCAAGAATATATTATCAGAATGCTATTAATCTAAAATCTGACTATCTTTCAGCCTATTACAACCTGGGATTAACTGAGTATGAGTTGGAAGAATATGCCGATGCTCAGCAGTCATTAAAAGAATCAATTAGAATTAATCCTGATTTCTCAGATGCACATTACACTTTAGGCCTGACTTATTTAAAAACCAAAAAGATAAATCTTGCAATTGATTCTTTTAACCAGGCTTTACAGCTTACTCCTGATGATTACCATTCTTATTATGGTTTGGGACTTAGTTATAAAGAAATACTGGAATTTGAAAAAGCAATCCGGTCACTAAACAAAACATTGGAGATGAAACCAGATTATGGGCCGGCTTTTCATGAATTAGGTCTTATTTACAAAGATTTAGAACGTCATTCGGAAGCAATCAGTGCTCTGGAAAGGGCTGCCCACTATTTGCCGGAAGAAGCTGCTCAGATTTACTTTCAAATAGGTATTATTCATCAAAAGCTTAATAATACTGACCAGGCAATTGAGGCTTTCGAGAAGGCAGTAGAGATTAATAAAGGGCTAACTGATGCCTATTATTACCTGGGTTGGCTTAACAATCAAAAAGCAAAATACGAACAGGCAGTTGATGCTTATCAGAAAGTCATTGCCTTAAACCCGGATTATACATATGTTTATTATAATCTGGGATGGGTATATAATGAAATAAATCAGCACCTGGAAGCTGTTGGAGCATTCGAAAAAGCAATCGAGCAATCCCCTGATGATGCAGATGCATATTATGCATTGGGGTGGACTTACGGAAAAATTGAAGAATATGAAAATGCAAAGAAAGCATTTCAAGAGGCAATCCGGATCGATCCCGACTATGTTTATGCACATTATGGATTGGGCATAACCTTTTTAATTCTTGAAGAAAGAAACCAGGCATTAGAGGAATATAAGATATTAAAAAATCTTGACCAGGGAATTGCTGATCAGCTTTTTAACCAAATTTACCCATAATAAAATTATTTTTAGTTCGATTTGCTTACATATTTTTAATATATTAAAATGTTATCAACAAGTTCTTAAATTAGTATAAATTTCGGGGTTTATATGTTTAACGGTTTTCTACAGCAAGTATACTTTGGTAATCAACTAATAGACTATATTATGGCACTGGGTATCTTTATATTATTGGTATTCCTGATAAATGTATTAAAGAAGTTTCTAATTAAACTTCTCAGCTCATTTGCCCGGAAAAGCACAACCAGAGTAGATGACAAATTCGTCGAAGCATTTCAAAACAAAATAAAGCCATTTGTTAATCTGCTGTACTTCGGGGCTTTCTATCTTGGCTTTACACAATTAAAAATTCCCTCATCCTTGGAAAAAATTGTAAATATTGCAATTATTGCTCTTCTTATTTTCTTCGGTGTGCGTTTTATTCTTTCCATCTTCTCTTATTTCCTGGAAAACTACCTGATTAAAAAAGAAAGCAATGCAACCCGAATAACCGCTATTCGGGGTATTGAGACTTTTTTTAGAATTATCATTTGGATTATTGCCTTTATAATCCTTTTAGACAACCTGGGAATTCAAGTATCTGCCCTGATAGCTGGTCTTGGAATTGGTGGTATTGCCGTAGCTCTGGCTGCTCAAAATATCCTGGGAGACCTGTTCAGTTATTTTATTATCTTTTTTGACCATCCCTTTGAAATAGGTGATTTTATTACCATTGATGCCTTTTCAGGTACTATTGAAAGTATAGGCATAAAAACTACTCGTATCAGAAGTCTAAGCGGGGAGGAAATAGTATTTTCTAACACTGATTTGGTAAATTCCCGTCTGCGTAACTATAAAAGAATGAGAAGAAGACGAATACTGTTTAAATTTGGCGTTATTTATCAGACCTCTCTGGAACAGCTGAAAGGTATTCCTGATTTGGTAACCGAAATAATAAAACAACTTAATGGAGCAATATTAGACAGAGTTCATTTTGCATCCTTTGGAGATTTTAGTCTGGACTTTGAGGTAGTTTATTATGTAAATAGTAGAGATTATAGTAGATATATGGATATTCAGCAGGAAATCAATTTTAAAATGAAAGAAGAATTCGAAAAAAGAGGAATTGAGTTCGCCTATCCACCCAGACTCTTTTCCTGGAAAAAGATGAAATAAAAGATAAAACTGTAGAATAATATATGTTTACTTATACATCTAACTTATAAAAGGAGGATACCGTGCAAGCATATCTATTTATTGCAGCTTTCATTGCCGTGTTAGCGGTTATATTTGCCTTACAAAATGCCGTACCTGTTACAGTGAGTTTTATCACCTGGAGAGTTGAAAGCTCTCTGGCATTAATTCTTATTATAACTTTTATTGCCGGGTTGGCTACCAGTTTTTTGTTTAGTACATTAACACGGATTAAAAAAACACGTTCTGTCCCTGATAAAATACAAAAAGAAAAGAATTTAGAGCAGGAATCAGTTAATAACAATGATAAAGAACAAGAGTAACTGATTTGATGGAAAATTTTGGAAGCAGGAGGATAGTTTGGCTAAATTTTTAAAAAAAAGGGGTAAATCTATTGGTTTAACCCCGGGAACACCGGTTCATATAGGTGAAAGATTTTTGGAAAAGCCAAAAATATCTATAATTGATTATTCTCCCGAATATTTAGAAGAAAAAACAGTGGACGGTATCGAAAAATGTATTCCATATCTGGAAAAACCGACAATAACCTGGATTAATATTGACGGTATTCATCAGACTGATATTATTGAACAAATCGGGCAATCATTTAAAATACATCCTTTAACATTAGAAAATATAATGAACACCGCCCAGAGGCCAAAGATAGAATATTTTTCTAATTATATCTATATAGCCCTTAAAATGATTTACTGGGATAATGACAAACAGGAACTCTCCATAGAACATATAAGTCTTATTTTGACAGACCATACAGTGATCTCCTTCCAGGAAAAGGAAGGTGATGTATTCAACCCTGTGCGACAGAGAATAAAAAATGAAGCAGGGAAAATCAGAAAAAGCGACTCCGATTACCTCCTTTATTCGTTACTTGATTCTGTTGTTGACCAATATTTCCTGGTTTTAGAAAAAGTAGGTGATAAGTTAGAATTATTGGAAGATATCTTAATCGCTCATCCTTCACCTGATAATCAGCAGACTATTCACCAGATAAAAAGAAACTTAATTTTCCTGAGAAATGCTGTCTGGCCACTAAGAGAAGTAATCAACAAATTAGAGAAAGATGAATCAGATTTAGTTCACAAAAATACTAAATTATTTTTGCGAGATATATATGACCATACTATACAGATAATAGAAACTACTGAAACACTAAGGGATATGATTTCCGGTTTGCTTGATATCTATCTTTCCAGTGTAAGCAATAGGATGAACGAAGTCATGAAAGTGTTAACAATTATTGCAACTATTTTTATTCCACTAACTTTTGTTGCCGGTATTTATGGTATGAATTTTAAACATATGCCGGAATTGTCCTGGAAATGGGGCTATCCAACTATCCTCTCCGTCATGTTCCTCATAGGATTAGGAATGTTTTTTTTCTTTAAAAAGAAAAAATGGTTATGACCTGAGTTTAATTATCATTTTTGTCATATTTTTTATTAAACTCAAAATTTTTATTTCTTATCCTTTTTAGAAGCCTTTTTCTTACTATCATTAGATTTTTTCTTCTTATCTTCTTCTGAAGCCTTAAATTTTGTAATCAATTGATCAATCTTTTTGTTTTCCCCCACTAAAATGAGGTATTCGTTTTCATTAACAGTATGTCTTTCAGTGGGGGAAAAGGTAAATTGATTGCCCCTGCGAATAGCTAATAAGGTCACTCCGTATTTGCCCGGTAAATCCAGTTCCCCTAAAGTTTTTTCACAAAAAACAGGCAATGCAGCTATCTCAATAAGACTGTACTGTTGAGATAATTCCATCTGATTTTTTACATTGGGCATAATCAAGCTTCTTGCAATTCTGATTCCTTCATCTCTTTCAGGATATACAACCCTATCAGCACCTATTTTCTCCAGCACTTTCCCGTGAAGCAGACTATTAGCTTTAGTGACAACATATTGCAGTCCTATCTCTTTCAACATAATGGTAATTAGTATACTTGCTTCCAAATCTGTCCCCAGGCTGACAATAGCGGCATCAAAATTTTTAACTCCCAGTTCCTTTAAAACTTTCTCATCAGTTACATCAACTTTAACTACTTTAGTTATAACATCCTTAAACATATCTACCTTCTCCATATCGTTGTCTACCCCTAATACTTCATGACCCAGCTCAACTAAGGTAGTAGCAACCGCTGAACCAAAGCTGCCTAAACCAAATATTACAAATTGTTTCATCCTCTAATCCCCTTTTTTTAAAAAATAATGAATTTAACCAACCATAACATGTCCTTCAGGATATTGAATTGATTCCGGATGTCTGTCTATAATCAATGACAAAGCCAGTGAAAGAGGTCCGAGCCTGCCTAAAAACATAGTTAAAATTATGATAATTTTTCCTGCAGGGGATAGCATGTTTGTTATCCCTGTAGATAACCCTACAGTACCAAATGCGGAAACAACTTCAAATAATAATTCAATAAAGTCAAATTTTTCATAATAAGAAATCAACATTGTCATGGCTAAAATCCAGCTCAAAGAAAGCATTAATATTGCCCATGCTTTGTTTAATATTTTAGTTGATATCTGTCTGTAAAACAGGTAAAGATGTCTGCGTCCCTTTAGAGTATAATACATCCATAGAAAAGCAATAGAAAATGTTGTTGTTTTAATCCCTCCTCCCGTAGATGTAGGTGATGCTCCAATGAACATTAATATTATCAAAAGCAATAGACTGGCATTCCCTAACAGACCAATGGAAATGGTATTAAATCCTGCTGTTCTGGCTGTAGCAGATTGAAATAAAGAGCCAAGAATTCTCCCCTTTAACATTAATGGTTGCAATGTATTGCTATTATTCCTTTCTAAAAGAAAAAGACCGGTGGTCCCGATAATTAGTAATATTATTGTTACTACTAATACCAGTTTACTGTGTAAGGATAATCTTTGTTTTTTTGGAAACTCATAAAGCTCAACCAAAACCAAAAAACCAATTCCTCCAAAAACAATTAACACCAAGAAGATTAAGTTTATTCCAATGTTTAAATTGAATTGTTCCAGGCTGTCACTAAACAACGAAAAACCTGCATTGCAAAATGCTGATACCGCATGAAAAAAAGAAAGAAAAAGGGGTGAATGAGCATCTGGTAGATTGTGCCAGTTAAAATACAATAGAATAGTGCCAAGACCTTCAAAAAAGATAGTAAAAAATATAATATATTTAGCCAATCGGACTAATCCACCAATAGAGAACTGGTTAAGGGACTCCTGGATGATCAGCCGCTGCCGGAGAGAAATTTTCCTGCCAAGGAGAAAAGCAAACATAGTAGAAAAAGTCATGATTCCCAGTCCGCCAATCTGAAAGAGAATTAATATAACCCATTGCCCAAAGATAGAAAAATCCCTGCCAGTATCTAAAACAATTAATCCGGTAACACAAGTAGCTGAAGTAGCTGTAAATAAGGCGTCAATCCATTTGATTGATCTATCACTGCTGGAAGCTATATCAAGATGGAGTAAAAAAGTCCCTATAATAATTATCGATAAGAATCCTAATACCAATATCTGATTTGGAGATAAATCAATCTTTTTTATTAAACTATAACGTTCTGAACTCACATTATTCCTATCTTTTAAAAATTAATTGTTCTATTTAATAATTATAACATACCTCTCTTTATAATCAGATATTTAAATAATTTTAATTAGATTTTATTTCTTAACAAAACTACTAATCTACACTTCTACAGTTTTTAAAAAGATATTTTTTAATCAAAAATTCTAACTATTGTATGAACGGGTTATTTGAGATATACTTGGGCTTAAGAAGTAAGAAAGGATATTCAAATAGTATGGCAGATTCAAATAAATGGCAAGTCATTAATGCAGATG
>JAQVMU010000032.1:6627-16800 GCA_028703475.1 Atribacterota bacterium
TTTTTAATCAAAAATTCTAACTATTGTATGAACGGGTTATTTGAGATATACTTGGGCTTAAGAAGTAAGAAAGGATATTCAAATAGTATGGCAGATTCAAATAAATGGCAAGTCATTAATGCAGATGATTTCCATGTTCCTGCTGCACCAACTGTTACAAAAGTCCAGCAACAATGGAAGAGTTTACTGCGATTACTTGGAATACATGAATCTGAACCTGAAGAAGAAGATGATAATGATCACCAATCAACGGTAAAGAAAGAATTTGATCGAAGACCAGCTGTAAAAGCATTGAATAACCATCTTAATGAATGGTCGAAAAAAAAGGAATCGACCGTTTGCTTTTTATTAGATCCTCCTTTTAGCAGTACAGATGATATTGCATGTGATTGGGCAAAGCAAAAGAAATGGAAAATATTGACTCCTCCGGATAATACTAAAATTCGTAATTTAGATATTGATGGATGGTGGAAAGAACAAAAGAATAAAAATAATTGGCTCATTAATGATCTGACACGATATCTGATTCGTACTTCTTATGGTCTATCATTCATCCGTGAATTATTACCCAGAATATTATTTGGGGAATTCGGCAAAGGATTGGTAGTCTGTGACAGCTGGATGTTTGCATTTATTCAAAGGATATGGCCATTAAAATTTTCAAAAGTATATTGTTTTGCAGCAGCCGGTCCTGAATTATTAAAACAGGTCGGTATTCATGCTGGTAATAAGTCACTACAAAAACTCGCTGCAAGGGTTCATGGTAACGTAGGTATTGCCCTTACTGTCAGGTCTATTGAGCAAAACGAGGACCGAAAATTGCCAGAATTACCCGGGGAAGCTAATGATATTACTTCATTTATCCTTTATTCCGTCTTAATGCATCGTCATCTGAGTAGTAGTCAATTACAGGAAATATTGACAATGCTACCAGCAGAAGAATTAAATTTACAGCTATTTCAATTAAAACAATATGGCATTCTAAACTATAACGAAGATCAATGGGGAATTAATGTAGAAGCCTACCTGGCTGTAAGGGATTTCCTTAATAATCGAGCTTTTCTATTAGATATATTTTAAGTAAAGGAAAAGAAGATGAATTCTGAACAAATTGCCGGGATATTGAAACCAATAACCACTGATATTGTAATTGAAATTATAATAGTTATTGCAATTGTAATAGGGTTAAGTTGGCTGGCTGAAAGAATTCTACCATGGTTAGCTGGAAAATTATATAGCGGGCGTCGTCTGCTGATTCTTGCTTTTATCCCAACTATCCGAATCTTATTATTTATTATGGCCGTAATGCGAATTATACCACTAATTATTGAGCCCACCTTACAAAATATGATTGCCATATTCAGTGCTGCTGGTGTAGCGGTTGGATTTGCTTTAAAAGATTATGTAAGCAGCATTCTTGCCGGAATTGTAGCTGCCTATGAACTTCCTTATCGTCCGGGAGACTGGATTGAGGTTAATGGTGTTTATGGTGAAGTAAAACATATTGGTACCCGGGTAGTAACAATCGTTACTCCTGATGACACCACTGTTTATATACCACACTTGAAAATATGGACTGACCTTATACACAATGCTAACAGCCATACTCCGGATTTGCTATGTGTGGCCAATTTTTACCTGGATCCTGATCATGACCCGGAACAGATTTGCAGAATATTGAAAAATGTGGCTCTTACCAGTCCCTATATAAATCTGGCACAACCTGTAATTGTGTTACTGGAAGATAAACCATGGGGTACTCATTATCGTATTAAAGCCTACCCGATGGATCCCCGTCAACAGTTTCAATTTATCTCTGATCTGACAGCCAGGGGCAAACTAAGCTTGCGTAAAAAATCCGTTAAGTTTGCTCATTTGTCAATATATCCTGCTTTTCAAGAAAATAATTAGAAGAATAAGTTGTTTAAATAGTCTATTTTGAATTGAAATGCAAAAAAATAATACCTATAATAATTTTAAGGCAATTTTCTAAATTTAAAATAAGGGGATTATAATATATGGTAAAACCTGCGTTGCTAATTTATATAGTCAATCTAATTTCCACCATCATTGGTATTGTGGCAATATTAATTATTACCTGGGGTGCCATTATTATTTTTTTTGATTTGATTAAATTAGAATTTAAACGTTTCAAGGGATTAAAACCATATTATGAGCGAACTACTCTGCGTCATCGTTTTGGCTCATATCTTCTGCTTGGTTTAGAATTTTTAATTGCTGCTGATATTATACTGACAATCAGTCAACCAAGTTTGGAAGAAATAATTATTTTGGCCAGTATTGTAGGTATAAGAACAATTATCAGTTATTTTCTGGATAAAGAAATGGCCTATTCTGATAAACGCAACAACAACTAAGACAAATAATAATTATGGACCTTCATTAAAATCTGTCAGTAAACAATGCGGGTTATTGTTGCTAATACAATTGCAATCAGAAATGTAAAGATAATTGTAAATATAGTTCTTTTACTACCGATTTCCTTGATTAAAACAGCAATTGTTGCTACACAGGGTACATAAAACAGAACAAAGACAGTAAAAGTCATAATCTGTGTTGAGTTCATTACTGTACTAATATCGGTAACTCCCAGGGCTTGAACTAACATAACCATAGATAATTCTTTTCTTAACACACCAAAGATTAGTGTTACGCCTACTGCCACCGGCAATCCCAATAATAAAGTAACTGGCGATATCAGTTTGTTTATCAATTCTTCCAGATGCCAGTGTTTTAATAGACTTAAAACAACACTCCCGATAATCAATAACGGCCAGGCAATTACAATAAACTCTTTCATTCTTAGCCATACTTTTGATAATAGTATCTTTATCGAGGGCATATGATATGCGGGTATTTCCAAAATCATCCCGGGAGTGATTTCCGGCATTATTTTAGAAAGAATTAACCCGGCTATTGCAACAACAACAATATTAAAAACAAAGACAAATATAGCTGCTTTTGGTCCAAGATAAAAAGCAACTAAACCAAAAACTATCGTTATTCGAGCTGCACATGGAATCATAGTAGTCAGAACTGAAGTAATAAAACGGTCTCTTTCTGATTCCAGAATCCTGGTTGCCATAACAGCTGGGACTGTACATCCATATCCTAATATAAGCGGTATAATAGCCTTCCCGTGAAGTCCGATTCTATGCAGGAAAGAATCCATCAGGTAGGCAACTCTGGGCAAATACCCTGTATCTTCCAGAAATGCCAGTCCCAATAAAAACGGGAAGAGAAAAGGTAAGACAATTGCAATACCTCCGGCAAGTCCTTGCACAACACCATTAACAATGTGATATAACAAAGTATCAGCACCCAAAACCTGCTCCGCATAAGGTAAAAATTGATAAAAGAAATCCAGCAGAGGTTCTTCAAGTATTGCCCCTACATAAAATACAAAATTAAAAAATAAATACAAAATGCCTATCAGGGAAATATAGCCAAAAACAGGGTGCATTAAAACACTATCCAGGTAATCTCTGAACTCTTTTTTTGGTTTAGAAAGTTTCACAACTGATTCATAAAGCTGCATTGATAGATGGTGACGTTCAGATGATATTACCTCGTCGGAACTTCTTTCACGGCATTTTTCCAGTTGTTGCTGGTAATCTTGCACAACTTCAATAAAGCTGGCATCTGTTTCCTTAATTTCATCGATAAAATGCTGGTCATTTTCCAATAACTTAGTTGCCAGGAAACGATGGGTAACATTTAATTCTTTGGCATAAGCATTTTTTTCTATATATCCGGTTAAACCTTTAATAGCATTTTCTACATCTTTGCTAAAATGCTGAAAATCACTCTTTACTGGTTTTTGAGCCATTTTAAATGTAGTTTCGAATAATTTATTAAGTCCCCAACCTTTATGAGCTATTGCAGTAACTACCGGTACACCTAATAAATGAGAAAGTTTCTCAGTATCAATAATTATTCCTTTTGCCTCAGCTTCATCAATCATGTTAAGGCAAATTACTGTGGGTAAATTCAACTCCAATAATTGTAATGTTAACTCCAGTCCTCTTCCCAGCAATGAGGCATCTATAACATTTACAACTACATCTGCCTCTTCTCTTAACAGATATTTACGGGCTTCCAGTTCAGCTAAATCAAAAGAAGTCAGTGAGTAAGTACCGGGTAAATCGACTATTTCACTGGTCATCCCCTGAAAAGTCATTTTGCTACTGCTAAATTTAACTGTTTTGCCAGGAAAATTAGAGGTAATTGCTTTATATCCGGCTACATGATTAAAAATAGTACTTTTGCCGCAATTAGGCTGACCCACCAGAACAATTTTCATGCTTCTACCTCCACCAATATTTTTGCAGCAATTCCCCTGCCTAAAGCAACCTGATTTCCATGTATATTTACTAAAACAGGGCCTCTCATAAACCCACATTTTTGTAGAAAAATTGTATCTCCGGGATGTATTCCCAAACAGCTTAATCTCTGCCTAACGCTTAATCCTCCCCTGATTCTTACAACTTTAACACTGCTACCTGATTTCACATCTGTTAAACTAATTATCATGATTGATATAACCTCTTATTATCCTATTTCATTTTTTAGAATGATTACCTTTTAAATCTAATTTACCCTGGCATTCTTTACAATAACCTTTAATTTCCAAACGATGTTCAGTTGCTAAAAATTGGTCATTTCGGCAAATCTCATTCTGTAATGCTTCTACATCTTCATTATAAAACTCGATAATCTTTCCACAATTTATACAAACCAAATGATCATGATGTCTTTTGTTATATATTTTTTCATAAAGAACTTTATCCCTACAATGAAATGTCTCTGTTATCAGTCCACAATCAATTAATAGTGGGATTGTCCTGTATACCGTTGCAAGAGAAACATTTGACTTATGCTCTCTAAGTTGTTTATATATATCTTCTGCATCAAAATGATTTTGAAGCTTTATTATTGCTTCAACAATCTCATTTCTCTCCGGCGTATATTTTAAATCTCTTTCTTTTAAAAAGCCTTTAAATTTATCCTTGTATTTAAACAAATTCCTAACTCCAAATGTGATTGCAAATCATTCTCAATAAAATTGTATAACATAATTCTGTTTTGTCAAGGAAATATTGTAAAAAATTCAGCACTTTATAAATATTTACTATCCAAATGAAGTCTTTAGGATTTTTTAGATATATAAATTGAGAAATAGAAAAGATTTACTTACCTGTCTATCAATGGGGCAAACCTTTTTTCCAATAATTTATCTTCCAGTGCACCTAATTTATTTTTGCTTATTCTAAAAAAATGTGTAATACAGTGGCAATCTGAGGAACCAAATCCTTTTTTTACTAAATAACAATAATTACTCTTAAACAGTTCTTTTGATATTTGACATTCTATTAATTCCTGACTGGTCCAAATATTGACAATTAAAAAAGGAAATGGATTACTGAGGACATAATCAATATGCCAGAACTTGTTTTTTTTGGCTGAAAGATGCCTGTTCAGGCGCGAATTAATATTTTTTTTAGCAGAACCAATATAAATATAGTAGCCCTTATTAATTTTGACATGACCTAACCTTCCAACTACTATATCACATGATTTATTATAATAGATTAATAGGATGTAGGTAAAACCATTGGCTTTTTTGATAGAAAATTCAATTGAAACTTTACTCATATACTCATATTTTTCTTAAAAATCTTTACCTTCAGCAGTTTCAACTGGCATAATCTTTCTTTTTAAATGATTCTCCAAAATAAAATCTCCAACATCACATCCAATATGACTGGCTATTAGTGGACATTTGGCAATTAATAAAAAAAATAAAGGCGATGTCTCATCAGAAAGTGCTTCATAATTACCCTGGCCTTTGCTTATTATCATCTCAGCTTCATTAAAAATACGCATAAATTCAGGCGAACAATGCTTTAATGCAACCCCGGGAGAATCTGCACCACTAGAAATAATATTAGCATAATGGTTGATTCCACACATAATCGAATCATCAACCAGGGCGTCGTTTAGTACCGGCTTTCCTCTTACTGCGTAAATAACAGTTTTATTGCAACAATTTACCAGATATTCAATTAAAATACGATCAAATACTACCTCCCCTGCATTATCAGCAAGGTATAAAATAGAATCGACTTCAGATAAATTTTCTCGAAAAGATAAATAATCAAAATGTTCTCGATAATCACTTTCCTGGATATAAAAATCAATATTTAACATCTTGTTAATCTCGTCATAAATTTCTTCTTCACTATCTTTTATTCCAAAATCAATTATATTGCCAATAATTGCTAATTTGACAGCTGTTAGAAGTTTGTCATCTGCGTCTTTCATTTTAACTTTCATCTCCGGATACATTTTAAGAGCCATCTTATTACTTATTTCTTTTAGTTCTCTATAAGGATCCTTTTTACCGGTAATTTTATTAATCATGGCATATATTTCTCTACCCATCTGAACAGGTGAGGTATCCAGGGAAAAATCAGGTATCATCTCTGATAATCTGTATAATACTTCTTTTTGCACCTCCTCATTGGCACCAGATATTCTTGCCGCCCTTAATGCCTGCTGGTAAAAGCATGGAATACAGTCCAAATAAGTCTTCATTGTTTACTCCTTAAATATAAATCTATATATTAACAATACTCTACCAATAGATATAATTTTATAGTTGAGTATTGATTGTTCCATCAGGCAACATATTATCTGGATGATATTGGTTTTTGTCCTGCATTTTTTTTCTTATACAACGCCAGTATTTTAATTTACAGTATTGTTCTGTCCATTTTTTTTCTATTAATTGTCTTTCTACATATACCTTTATTGGACAACAATAGAACCATGGACAAATTTTTCCAGTGCTCTTACTCTTACACATAAATCTAATTATCTTGTCTGCCTTTAATAATAACTAATATAGATCATGGAAAAATTATAATTCTATCCATAATCTATATTAGTTTGATACATCAATTTATTCAGGCTATATATTTATCTTAGATATGATTGCCTGAACAATTTCCTCAAAAGCCTGACCTGTCTCACTTTCTCCATTACTGCAGATAAAAGGTTGACCCTGATCTCCGGATTTGACCATTTGTACATCGATGGGAATAGCCCCCAAAAATGGCACTTTAAAATCATCAGCTGCCTTTTTGCCGCCACCGGTCATAAATAAATCAATCTTCTCACCACAGTTAGGACAACGAAATCCACTCATATTCTCAATAATTCCTAAGATTGGAATATTGATATCCCTCAGGAAATGAATACATTTTCGGGAATCAGTCAAGGCAATCTCCTGTGGAGTAGTCACAATTACCCCGCCATCCAATTCGGGTATTAACTGACAAATAGATAGCGGTTCATCTCCGGTACCGGGAGGTGAATCAATGATTAAAAAGTCAAGCTTTCCCCAATGTACCTCAGCCAAAAATTGTTTAATTGCAACTCCCTTTAAAGGTCCTCTCCAGACCAGGGGTGTATCAGGAGACTTAATTAAGGAAGCCATAGAAACAGCTTTTAAATTTTCTGTTACCTTTATTGGCTCAATAAAACCATTGTTTCCGGCTAATCTTTCTCCTTCAAACCCTAACATCTTGGCAACAGAAGGTCCATGGAGATCTGCATCCAGTAAGCCAACTTTATATCCCTTTTCAGCCAAAGCACATGACAAATTAACTGATACTGAGCTTTTTCCAACACCGCCTTTGTTTGATAAAACCAATATTTTATGTTTTATGTCAGACATATTTTGTTTTAGTTTATTATTCATGTCTTCCTGGGCTTTTTGTTGATCAACTTTGCTGTTTGTATTATTCAATTTTTAAATTCCTCTTCTTCCCTCGTCCAATATAAACGAATTCTATTATTTTAAGTAAAATTATGATTAATCTTATTTTCTAACCATCATAGTTCCACATTTTGGACATTTTATCTCAGTACAGGGTTGTCCGGGTCTATGAACTTGAACTGTTCCACAGGATGGACATACACATTCTCCTCCTGGGCCTGCCCCCTGGGCAAATCTTCCTGAAGGATTATTTCTTCCTCCCATTCCTCTGCCAGTCCCTGGACCCTGACCTCTTGGACCTGTTCCATCTCCTCTAGGCATTTTTTTCACCTCCTGTAAAATAACTATTTATGATGATCCTCTTTTTCAATACCATATCCCTTACCTGCACCAGGCTGACATAATGAATCACTTTCTTTTAACTGGCCTTTAAGATATTTATGAATTACTTCATCAATATCACCACTTACGCCAACAATTGCTTTTATTCCTTTCTCGTTAAAAAGGTCTATTGCTCTTCGGCCCATACCACCACAAATAATTGTATGAACACCTTTTTCAGCCAGAAACTTAGGTAAAAAACCGGTACGATGGCCGGGATTGGGAATAATTTCCTGATTGACGACCTTTTGATCTTGTAATTCAATAATCGCAAAAGAAGGGCACCGGCCAAAATGAGCTGACACTTGATTATTATCAACAGCTATTGCAATTTTTTCCATAAAAATTCTCCTACTATACCTTTAATTTAATCCTGAATGTGGTTCTACATTTGATTGATTTGATGGTTTTAAATTCCCTTTTATGTATTCTTGAATGGCTGATTCAACAGTACCGGATACTCCGGAAATCAACTGTATACCGGCAGCATCCATAGTTCTAAATGCATTAGGTCCACAATTCCCGCTAATAACAACTTCTACATCTTTATCAGCCATCATTTGGGCAGACTGTATTCCGACTCCACCCATTCCACGCATATTGCTATTCTCAATTGCCTCGAATTTTTTGTTGTCAGTATCATAAATTATAAAATAAGGACATCTACCAAATCTTGGGTCGATTTCACTCTTTAATTCGGGTCCTGAAGAAGTAATCGCTATTTTCATTAAACACACTCCTATCTATACTATTTTTTGTTACTTTTTATTACTGCTATCTTTTATTATACCCCTTATGGCAAATTTATAAAATTTTACCTGAGAATAAAAACAAATCACCGGTTAATTCTTATCATTACCGGTGATTTGTTTTTATTATTTTAATTATCCTTCTTTTTTGTCTTCCCTCAATTCAGCTAATCTTTTATTAACTGCATCTAATTCGGCCTTGATATCCTCTGCTTCTGCCTGAAGCAAATCCATTTCCTGTTTTGGGTCCATTTTCCCCTGATACGGGTAGTCAGTCCCATAAGCAGGATATGCTGGTGTATAAGCAGGGTAAGCCGGGTAACCTAAGAAGGCACTTCGTCGAAAGCCCCGACCAGCACCTCTGCCAAATCCACGGCCAAATCCACGTCTAAAACCCATTCCTAAGCGACCACCAACAGGATTAGCATAACCCGGAGCAGGATAACCGGCACAATAACCGGCTGCTCTTCCACTCATAGGACCAAAGCCTGCAGGACCAGTTCTATCACCACCTGGCATAATAAACACCTCCTTCTTTTTTGAATATTATTTTTCTTTCCCACAATTTTTACATTCTCCATAAAATTGGAGTATGCAGCTTTTTACTGTAAAACCATACTTTTTGTAAAGCTTTTCCTTCATTTTTTTTATTACAGCTATTTCATCTTCGGTTAGATCACTGCTATCTATAAAACTTCGGCAATTCATACAAAATAAATGTTGATGACAATTTACACCCTCTTTTCTGCCTGCCAACTCAAATCTAGCCCTTCCTTCACCGGATTCAACTTTTAAAACCAAACCATTTCTTATCAATAAATCAAGTGTCCTGTAAACAGTCGTTAACCCGATGGCAGGATATAACTGATAAGCACGTAAATATATCTCCTCAGCACTTAAATGCTTTTCCGCATTACCCAGAACCTGTAATATAATTCTTCTGGGTATAGTCACACGATATCCTCTACCTCTAAAATGACCCGGCCAACCTTCCGGCGGACCTTTACCAAATTTTCCATTCATTATTATAATCTTCCTTAATGAAAATGATTACCATTAACATTTTATGACTGAAATATCTTTTTGTCAAGGTCCTCAATAAAATATATTAATAAAAGAAGGCATTAAAAATAATTAATGCCTTCTTTATCTGCCTTAAAACTATTATTATAAGCTTACAATAATGAACCTTGCACAATAAAAATACTATTAATCAGTCATTAATTTAGATTTATAGCT
>JAQVMU010000033.1 GCA_028703475.1 Atribacterota bacterium
GCAATAAAAATGGGAATGGTCCCTGCAGGGGGGCTATTTGTTCCGGAAGAAATCCCAAGTATTTCTATCCAGCAATTAGAACAATGGAAAGATTTGTCCTATTCTGAACTTGCCACAAATATTTTTTCATTTTTTTTAGAGAATGATTTTTCTGAAAATGAGATAAGTTCTATTACCAGAAATGCTTACAATAGTGAAAACTTTGATTCTAACGAGATTACTCCACTAAAACAGCTGGACGACCAATTGTACATAATGGAACTTTTTCATGGACCAACAGGTGCATTTAAAGATATTGCCTTACAAGCACTGCCACATATTTTATCCGGGGCATTAGAAAAACTCTCCATCACTAATCAACTTATAATATTAGTAGCAACATCCGGTGATACCGGAAAAGCTGCTCTGGAAGGTTTTAAAGATGTACCGGGAACTCGGATTATTGTTTACTATCCTTTTCAAATGGTCAGTAAAATACAGGAGTTACAAATGCTTACCACAGAAGGCAACAATACTCATGTAGTTTCCGTCAGGGGTAATTTTGATGACTGCCAGAATGCTGTAAAAGATATCTTTACTGATAAACAGTTTTCTGATTATTTATTAGAAGAAGGCTATGAGTTCTCTTCGGCTAATTCTATTAATTGGGGCAGGCTTTTTCCACAGATTGTCTATTACTTCTATGCATATTTGTCCCTGTTAAAGAAAAAAAAGATTCAGTTAGCCGAAAAGATTAACTTCACTGTTCCCACTGGAAATTTCGGCAATATTTTGGCTGCCTGGTATGCCCGCAAGATGGGTTTGCCTGTTGAAAAACTAATCTGCGCATCTAATATAAATAAGGTCTTGACTGACTTTTTTCAAAATGGAATCTATGACCGCAATCGGCATCTTATTTCTACCATCAGTCCGTCTATGGATATATTAATTTCCAGTAATCTGGAAAGGTTTTTGTTTGAAATATCAGACCACAATGAGGTAGCTATTAATTACTGGATGAGAAACTTACAAGAAAAAGGGAACTTTAAATTAGAGAAAACTTTAAAGAATAAGATGGAAGAAATAGTATTTGCCGGTTATGCCAGTGAAAAAGAAACAATGAATACTATCAAAAAGGTCTATAACCAATATCAATACCTGATAGACCCTCATACTGCTGTAGGCGTGAAAGTATTTAATGATTATAAGGTTTTGGTTCAAGACAATACCAAAACTGTAGTTGATGCTACAGCCAGTCCCTTTAAATTTAATCAGAGTGTCTTCACTGCTCTATCCGGTGAAAATAATGTTAAAAATATGGATGAGCTCGTTCTGCTACAGGAACTCAGTAAATATAGCGGATCACCGATTCCTGCTAATTTACAGGAACTGACGACTAAAAAAATAAGACATAACCTGGTTTATGATAAAAAAGACATCAGGAAGAGCCTGCAGGATATTCTAAAAATCTAAGATCTTTTTTTATCATTCTTTTGAATTATCCTTGTTTTTATCGTCAAGATGTTTAATTACCTCTCCTTCAACCATAAAAACTACATCTTCACAGATATTAGTAGAATGGTCACCAATGCGTTCTAAATCCAATGCTAATGAGATCAGATGAAAAGAGCGCTCAATAGTAGAAGGATCTGAGCTCATAAATGTTAGCAGCTCACGTATTATCTGATCTCTTAAACCATTAACCATTTTATCCCTCTGAAATACTTCCCGGGCAAGCTGAGAGTCGTTTTCTATAAAAGCATTAACGCTATCCTTTATCATAGTCTGCACTATTTCGGACATTCTGGGAATATCAATGTAAGGTTTAACCTGGGGTCTTTCGATGAGAAAAATAATACTTCGGGACATACTTGCAGACAGATCACCAATCCTCTCCAGATCTCTGTTCATTTCCAGCATCATAAGTATAGTTCGCAAATCTACAGCCATAGGCTGAAACTGGGCAAGAATCCAAATACATTTTTCATCCAGATCCACTTCATACCTGTCAGTTCTTGGTTCGTCTTTCTCTATTACTTCCAGGGGATAGTTCTTATTATTCTCCATCAATCCTTTGATAACTTTTTCTATCATGTTTTCAACCAGGGTAGCATACTCTATTAATTCCCGCTTAAGCGGCATAATACGCTCTTCTAACATTATATTCTCCTTTTCTAATCACAAAGGATAATCTAATTATCAGTATATTAGTAAAATTTTATTAACCTATATTAACCAAACTTTCCAGTTAAGTACGCCTCGGTCATTTTGTTCTTAGGAACAGTAAAGATTTTCTCTGTTTCACCGAATTCAATTAACTCACCAAGGTACAAAAAAGCCGTATAATCAGACACCCTGGCAGCCTGCTGCATGTTATGAGTGACAATTACAATAGTATAGTCTTTCTTTAACTCCAATATTAGTTCTTCAATCTTCTGGGTAGAAATAGGATCCAGGCTGGCACATGGCTCATCAAATAAAAGAACTTCCGGTGCAACAGCCAGGCAACGGGCTATACAGATTCGTTGTTGTTGACCTCCTGAAAGACCAAGTGCACTTTCATTCAAACGGTCCTTGACCTCTTCCCATAATGCTGCCTTTTTTAGTGATTGTATCACAATTTCTTCTTTCTTTCTGCGGTTTTTTATGCCATTTACTTCCAATCCATAGCTGATATTATCAAAAATGCTTTTTGGAAATGGGTTTGGTTTTTGAAAAACCATCCCCACTCTGCGTCGAAGCTCTACTACATCGGCCTTTGGATCATTTATGTCTTCATCATCAAGTATTATAGAACCTTCTAACCTGGCTTTAGGTATCAAATCATTCATTCGATTAAGCATGCGGATCAGAGTTGATTTTCCACATCCTGAAGGCCCAATTACAGCCGTTACCTTATTTTTATAGATATCTAAATCAAAGCCTTTTAAAACCTGTGTTTGACCATAATAAAAATGAATATCTCTAACCTTTATCTTGGTTTTAAGTTCCATAATAACTTTGGCTCCTTTGTCTTTGCCTGAGAATAATTGCCAGGACTGACATTGTTAATACCAATATTAATAAAATAAGCGCACAACCATAGGCAATACTGGTCTGTTCCTCGGGGTGAACTCCCTCGGTCATCAAAGCATAAATATGGTAAGGTAAAGCCATTACCTCCGAAAAGACTGAATCAGGGTAACCCCGGGTATAAAAAGTAGCTGCAGTAAACATAATCGGTGCAGTCTCACCCGCTACTCTTCCTATACTCAATATAACACCAGTTAAAATTCCCGGCAGAGCACTGGGAAGGACTACCTTTCTAATAGTCTCCCACAATGTTGCCCCCAGGGCAAGGGATGCTTCCCGGTAGGACTGTGGTACCGCCATCAGGGCTTCCTGTGCTGCAGATATTATGCTTGGCAAAACCATAATTCCCAAAGTTAAAGAACCGGAAAGAATCGATACCCCAAATCCGAAATATTTAACAAATATTGCCAATCCAAAAAGACCAAACACCACAGATGGTACCCCGGCTAAATTATTGATGCTGATGCGAATGATATTTACTACAACACTTTTCGGACTATATTCACTCAAGTATATCGCACTAGCCAGACCAAGGGGAATAGAAAAAACCATGGCTCCCAAGGTTAGATAAAGGGTGCCTACAATAGCAGGAGCTACTCCTCCGGTCGTCATAGCCTTTCTGGGTACTTGAGTTAAAAATTCCCATGATAAGACTGCAAATCCCCTGGCTACAATAAAATATATAATAATTCCTAAAAAAAAGATGGTAGTTAAAATACAGATGAATAACAACAAAAAGCCAAGATTCTGCTTAATTTTTTTATCCATTTGAACTACCTTCCTAATCCTAATTTTAATCGGTATCGGCGACTTATTATTTCTGCAATAATATTAAACACCAGGGTTATTAAAAATAATATTAGCCCAATAGCAAATAAAGAATGATAATGAGTGCTTCCTACTACTGTTTCACCCATTTCCGCGGCTATAGTTGAGGTCATCGGCCGCACAGGCTTTAAAAAAGAAGTGGGAATAACCGCTGCACCACCGGTCACCATTAAAACAGTCATGGTTTCCCCGACTGCACGACTCATTCCCAGGATAATGCCGGTTGAAATCCCTGAGCCGGCAGCTGGAATAATAACCTTTGTTAAAGTCTGCCACCTGTTTCCCCCTAATGCCAGAGAAGCCTCCCTAAAACTATTGGGGACAAAACTGAGAGCATCTTCTGAAATACTGCAGACAGTAGGAGTAGCCATAATACCCAACATTAGGCTTCCGGTAAAAGCAGTCTGGCCAACAGGGATATTTAAGGTTCTTTGCAGATACGGTGCAACAATAACCATGCCAAAAAATCCGTAAACTATAGATGGTATACCTGCCAATATCTCAATAATAGGCTTTAAGATGGCCTTTTGTTTATGTGTTGCCAGTTCATTGATAAAAAGAGCACTTCCTACTCCTAATGGTACACATACCAATATTGCCCCGATTGTTACCATTAATGACGCCATAATCAATGGAAGTATACCAAAGTCCGGGGGGTCATAAGTAGGATACCAATCTTTACCAAGGATAAAATTAAACAATCCTATTTCCTGAAAAGCAGGCAAACCTGTAGCTAATAGGGTAACCATTATCCCAACTAAAAATAGTAAAGAAGCAAAAGCCAGGATAGCAAATATCCATTTAATAATTCTTTCTTTTTTCTGATACATTTAGTTTTTGCCTTTACACTCTTTTAGATTTTTTTGTTAATTTAAGGAAATAACCGGGCATAAACTCTTTATTGAAGCCATGCCCGGGAGGTCAGGTATCTGTATTGATTATTCAGTTATTTAACACTGATATAACCATTTTCTTCAACTAACTTTTGTCCTTCTTCACTCATTACAAAATTAATGAATTGTTTTACTTCACCTGCAGGCTCTCCATTGGTATACATAAACAAGGGTCTTGCCAGGGGATAGGTATCTGAATTTACAGTATCTTTGCTGGGTGCTACTCCATTAATTTTAATAGATTTTACTTTAGAGGTCACATAACCCAGACCAATATAACCTATTGCTCCTGGAGTATTGGCTACACTGGTAGCAACAGCAGCATTAGAAGCCTGTAACAAGGCATCAGGTCTTACCCTTTCTTTTTCCAGAGCTAATTCATTAAAAGCTTCAAAGGTTCCACTGGCAGAATCTCTTGAAATAACCACGATTTCCTGGTTAGTACCTCCCACTTGTGACCAGTTGGAAAATTCCCCGGTGTAGATTGATTTAATTTGTTCAAGAGTCAATTCATTAACACCATTAACCGGATTAACTACAACAGCAATGGCATCTCTTGCCACTATATTTCCAATTGGCTCAACTCCCTTTTCTTCAGCATTTTCTAATTCCTTCCCCTTTATGGCACGGGAGGCATTACCAATATCGCATGTACCATCAATTATAGAGGATATACCAACACCTGAACCACCACCCTGTACAGAAATATCTATTTTTGGGTTCTGATCCATAAAAACTTCAGCACAGACCTGTGATATTGGCAGTACAGTTGTTGAGCCTTTTACTATAATATTATCTGCAGCCAGTCCATTGGTAGAAGTTAAAAGGGAACAAATAACTGCTATACTCATAATAACCAGGTTTATTTTTTTTAATTTTCTCATTTTTATCTCCTTTTATTTTTTTGAAATGATTTTCATCTCTTTTTGTTGATTACAAATATAAAGGAGTTTTGTAAAGAATATATAAATATAGTGTTAAGAATATGTTAATTTTAATAGTTTTTTAAAAAATTCAGACATTTCTCTTTTATTTCATTCCTGATTTTTCGAAAGAATTTGATTTTATCATGCTCATTTCCCTTGAAATTTGCAGGGTCTTCTATGTCCCAGTGGATATTTTGATGATTTCCCGGGAATACAGGGCAAACTTGCCTGGCATGATTACAAACTGTAATAACATAATCAAATTGCCAGTTTAAAAATTCAGTAACCGATTTTGATCTATGTTTTGAAATATCAATACCAGCCTCTGCCATCACCTTTATTGCATAAGGATTAACCTGGGTTGGTTTAACCCCGGCACTGACTACTTGAAATTTATCACCAGCCATATTATACATAAAACCTTCGGCCATCTGACTTCTGCAGGAATTGCCTGTACAAAGAAAAATAATTTTTTTCATACTGCTTTCCTTTTTTGTTTATTATTTTATAAAAAATTAATTTTTTTATTATGTATATTTGTTTTGACTTCAAACTCATTATAAGTAGCTTAAAATAAAATTTTATGTTTGGTAGACAGGTAGCGTTATAATAAACCTGGTTCCTAATCCTAACCGGCTGTCCACTCTTATCTCTCCCTTATGCAGCATCACTATATGTTTAACAATAGAAAGACCCAAACCTGTTCCTCCCTGTTGCCGGGACCTTGCCTTGTTGACTACATAAAAGCGTTCAAAGATTCGACTAACATCTTCCTCTTTTATTCCAATACCGGTATCTGTAATTTTAATCTGTACTTTATTGGCTGTCAGCAAGTTGATGGAAACAATTATTTCACCTTTCTCCGTATATTTGATTGCATTATCAATCAGGTTGATAAATAATTGTTCAAGCTTGTATATGTCTGCTTCTATATTTGGTATATCATCCTGGATATCCATTACTAATTTTAATTGTTTATCTTTAATTGATGGCCTAAATATTTTGACTATACTCGTCATTAATTCTTTTAAGTCGATTTTTTCTATCTGTAATTTTCCACCTTTGTCCTCCAACTCAGATAAGACAAGCAGGTCATCTACCATACTGATGAGCCTTTCTGTATTTCTTTTAATAACCTGGATATATTTTTCTTTCTCAATGTCAGTAGCACCTTCCATTGTTTCAATATAGCCTTTAATAGAAGTGAGAGGGGTTCGCAATTCATGGGAAATATTTGTAATCAGGTTTTTTTTGATTAGGGCTAATTTTTTAGAACGGGTAATATCATTGAATATTAAAACCGATTTATCCTTTTTTTCAATATAAGTTCCTGTGCACAGATAATCTTTTCCTGATATATCAATTTCTGTGGTAAAATTATTTTTCTTTTCAATCAATTCGCTTACTTTCTTATTTAATTTGCTATCCCGAATTACTTCCCAAAAATACTTCTCGCCCATATTGTGTTGATAAAAATCTTTTCGGAATTGACTGTTGTATAAAATAATTTTTCCTTTATTATCCAGCAGTACAATTCCACTGGCTATTGTGGAAATTATGGCATCCAACTCCTCGGTCTGCATTGATAATGCACTAACAAAACTTTGTAATTTTTCAGCCATTTTATTGAATCCCTCAGATAATTCCTTAATCTCGGGTCCCTGCTGTTGAAAAATTATTCTTGTTTCAAGGTTGCCATAACCTACCCTGTCAAAAGCCTGCAGCAACCTCCCGGTAGGTATTGTAAATATTTTAGAAACATAAGAGGAGATACCAATAAAAAACAGCATCAGTATGATACTAATCAGTAAAATTGTGCTTCTCAAGTTAGCAAAAATATCCTGCATCTCGTCCAGAAAGGCACTCAGTCTGATTGCTGCAATAATATTCTCTTCCAGCCTAATCGGGGTAGAAAAATAAAGCATATCCTCCCTGGTTGTCGTGCTATATCTGACTATATGAGTTTGTTTTCCCTCCAGTGCTGTTTTTATCTCAGGTCTGTTGATATGGCTTTCCATTTCCTGGGACTCTTTTTCTGATTCAGCTATTACCTGACCGTTAATATGGATTATTGTAATCCTGGTACCTGTTTCTCTGGATATTTCTGTTATAAATTCATCCAGCCCGGACCAATCCTGCTGAATAAAAAAAGGTTTGACAGTCTTCTCAATTATTGTAGAAAGGTGAGTCATATTTTCAACTTTATTATTGATATATTGATTTTTTACTGATGATGTTAAAAGTATTAACGCTATTAGAGATAGCAGGGCTATTACAATTATATAAATAATAGATAATTTAAAAAATCTTGATTTTCTCATAATTCCAGCTTATAACCGACTCCTCGAACATTTTTGATTAAATGACCTTTATTTCCTAATTTTTCTCTTAAATTCTTAACATGTACATCTATAGTACGATCTAAAACCGCTTTTTCTTCACCCCAAAGATAGTCTAATATCTGTTGCCGGTTAAAAACCCAGCCCTGTTTAGTGGCAAATAGTTTTAATATTCTAAATTCAGTTGAAGTTAAAGAGATTTCCCTGTCTCCAATAAAAACACGGTATTTCTCCAGCTCAATAGTTAAAGTTTCATCAATCACAATTTTTTTATCTTCTGATTTTGCTTTTTTTCTCCTTAATACTGCTTTTATCCTGGCAACCATTTCCCCTGGCGAAAATGGCTTTGTCACATAATCATCAGCACCCAGCTCTAATCCTAAAATTTTATCTGTCTCTCCAGTTCGGGCAGAAAGGATGATAACCGGTATATCCATATAGCGTTCATCTCTTTTAAGATATTTACACACCTCAAAACCTCCTTCATCAGGAAGCATAATGTCAAGAATAATCAAATCAGGAATTTTAATAGCCAGCTGCTGGTAAAATGTGGCAGCATCCAGAAAACCCTTGGTTTGAAAAGAGTATTTGTTTAAGTGAAGTGAAATTAAATCAACTATATCCTGTTCATCATCAACTATGTAGATCAAAGGCAACATGAATTTTAAAACCTTTCTATTTCTAAGAGAATTATTTTAATAATTAATGTCTAAAGACTGTTTTCTCTATTATTGTAATTTCTAAAGATAAAAATTGTGATTATGTATGTATATAGTTATAATAAATTTTATACATTAAATAATACACCCGAATTATTAATTTATAATTAATTTTTTTTGTTTTTCTTTATTTTTTACCTTTTTTTCTACAAAAATATTATCTCCTGTAAAAGGATCCATGCCGGTATAATACATTACTGAAGAATAAGTGGAAGGTGTAGGAATAAATATCTGCACCTGTTCTGGATAAATATGCAACTCTTTTTGAATAAATTGTTTAAGCAGAATCATATCTTTCTCTCTGCAGCCTGGATGTGCTGCAATAAAATAATAGGTTAAATATTGCTTTTGGCCTGTCTGTCGGTTAATACGGTCAAATAGTTTCTTAAAACTGGATAAATATTTGTTGTCTCCTTTTCCCATTAAAGAGAGTACCTTTTTCTCAATATGTTCAGGTGCTATTTTTAATTGTCCGGAAATATGATGTTGTATTATTTCCCTCAGGTAGTTTGTACCATTTTTTTTATCTGCCACCACTAAATCATAACGAATCCCGGAGGCAACAAAAATTTTCTTAATTCCTTTAATTTTTCTGATTTTTCTCAATAACCTCATCTGTGGTTGATGACTTAGTGCAAGGTTATTGCATATTACTGGAAACAGACAACGTTTTTTTAGACAATGACTATCTCGCCTGGGATCAGAACATCCCATACCATACATATTAGCAGTGGGACCACCTACATCCAGAATATATCCCTTGAAATCCTTATCAGTTGCCAGCTGTTTAATCTCATTGATAATTGATTTTTCACTCCTTGACTGGATATATTTCCCCTGGTGAACAGTAATTGCACAAAAATTACATTCACCAAAACATCCTCTGTGAGATGTTACTGAAAATTTAATGGTATCCATAGCCCTGACAGGTCCATCCTTAAAATAGAAAGGATGAACATCATTTTCATAATCAATTTCGTATATCTTATCCAGTTTTTTTGTTGATAAAGGGAAGGAAGGTGGATTATGGATAAGATAGCGATTATCCTGTTGTTGTGCCAGAATCTTACCGTGGAAAGGGTCCTGATTTTGATAAAACAGGTGAAACATCTGGATAAATTTCTCTTTATCCTGTTTTACTTCCGAAAAAGAAGGAAGAAGAATGCTTTTTTCAACAGGATTATCAGAAATATAACAGATACCACGAATATCGCTAATGGATTCTTTTTTAGCAAGCCGTTTGGTTAATTCTAAGATACTATTCTCAGCCATCCCATAAACTAAGATATCAGCTTTACTGTCAAATAAAATTGATCGCCTTATACAATCATCCCAAAAATCATAATGGGCTATTCTTCTCAGGCTTGCCTCGATACCTCCAAGCACAATGGGACAAGTGTTTTTAAAATAGCGCTTGATGAGGTTGACATAGACGATAGTTGCCCGGTCAGGCCGGCGGTTATTTATTCCTCCCGGGGTATAATCATCTTTTTTTCTTTTTTTCCCGGTAGCGGTATAATTGGCTATCATTGAATCTACGGATCCGGCGGTTACTCCCCAAAAAAGGCATGGCTCTCCTAATCTGCAAATATCATCAGGAGAATTTATGTCAGGCTGGGCAATAATACCTACCCTGTAACCGGCTTTGAGTAAGATCTTCCCTATCACAGAAATTCCCATATAGGGACTATCAATATAGGTATCTCCGGTTACTATGATTATGTCCAGTTTTTCCCAGGATAATTTTGCCATTTCTTCCCGGGTAGTAGGTAAATACATCTAAAAACCTCTGTAGTCATTAATGTCCAGATAATTGGAATAATATTATTTTACCATACTTCAATGAAAAACAATTATATTAAACCAATCCATAATCTATTTCTCCCCACATGCCTATCCGGTCATCTTTGATAATAACCAATCCAAGAATTCCATCAATATTCTTTGCAACCTTTAATCCTTTTTTTATATCTGCTTTGGTAAGAATTATATTACCGATAGCCGTAGCAGCAGCATCTGCCAGGGCAGCAGAATTGGAAAGAACGGTTACTGCATCTGCCTTTCCCATACTGAAAGAGGGTCCTACGGTACCGGAGGAGGTACATAAACCAATACCTTTCTTACGGGAATCAATTTTCAGATATATTTTATTACTCAATGGAGACAATCCGGCATAAATGATTACTTTTCTGATGTGAGAGCTTTTAAGATAAAGGTCTCCGCCATTTTCAATAATTACCTCATCGGTTTTGGTTAACAGTCTTTCTGCAGTATACTGGGATATACAGCCGGCAACGGCTGCCATCGGGCCTACCTGACAGATTGCAGAAGCTTTAATCATTTCCTTTATCATGGGGTGTGCGAAATTATCAAAAGGATATGGCTTTAATGTATCCTTAAACTCCAGGTTTTTCCTGATATATTCCTCCAGCACATTCCGAAAATGCCTCAGGGCAGATAACCCCTCTTTTTGTAGAAGAACAGGTGCTTGAATCAGTAAATCACTTTCTGCTTCCTTCACCTGAAAAGAAATTAAATCCCGACTTTTAATTCTTTGTCGATATGAGCGATTATAATGCTTCACATCGAAAAAATTGCTGTAATTAATATTTTGATTATCCATAATTAAATCAGGCTAAAAAATATATTCAATAGCCCCTACGGGACAGGCATCTGCACAATAACCACATACCACACAATCCTGATAATTGAATTCCAGGTGATAGTTTTCTTTATTCATTTTTATAGCCCCAACAGGACAGATGGAAACACAGGCACCGCAGTGATTACATTTTTTTTCATTCCAGAAAATTTCCTGTTCAAGAAATTCAACTTTCACATTATGTTCTTTTAAAAAATGAAATGCCTTATCTATCTGCTTCCGGTCTCCACGAATTTCAATAACCAGCTTTCCGCCAATACCAGGTTCAAATTTTGCTTGCAGTATATTAATCCACAAGTCATATTTTTTAATTAATAGATATGTAATCGGTTCTTCCACAGTGGAAGAAGTAAATCTTAAAATTGCTTTTTGTTTAATCATGATACCTCCGGAATTTTGGTAAAATTTTCTGGAATATTATTGGACCCGTTTAGTCTTTAATTGTTTAAATTCTCTCTTAGAAGGAAAAGGCTGAATAGGTTCCTGCAGGAGAAATTGTCCTTTTACTATCAAATCTTTTAGTGTAGAGGCAATCTCTCTTGCCTTTGCATAACTCGAAACTGATGAAGTGGGTATTTTTTTCCCTTTAATCTCTATCTGTCCACTTCTTAATTGGTTATAATTTACAACACCCAGTGAAGGTTTATTGAGATGTGGGTAGCTGTAATCGGTTATCTCTGTATATATCTCTTCATCTTTAATACTAACTGCCTTCAGCATCTCTTCATCAAGTATAGGTATGGGAACCCCGATTCCCATATAAAGAGTCACTCCATAACCTGAGAAAAAAGCAGCCTGTAAAAAGTCCGGATTCATTTCTTTTAAGTCACCTATTAAAGACAAGACTGCTCCTTTTTTACCAATTATCTTCTCTTTGTCATCTTTGCCAAAAATTGGTTGAGGATTAAACTGAGTTCCTTCCCAGATCACATAGCCTTGCGCACCACCAATAAAAATCCTTGTTCCAATGCCGATAGTTCTTAAATCAGGATCATTTAGTAATGGACTTAACTGGCCACTGGTAGAATAACTTGCATTTCCCAGCTCAGGGAGCAGTATTCCCATATAGGTGTATATTTTTTTGGATGACTGGTTAACTGCCACATTGTAATTCTGATAAGAATTCCTGGGGTTAACCATAAACGCCTGGTTAACTGTATTTTTAGAAATCGTAGCCTCTACTTCTCGGGCAGGATAGCAATCTGTTCCGCCAGAAATTGCCTTTAAGCGAATATTTTTTCCTTTTACAAAATCTTCAATTACATGTGCTCCACCATAATCGTTTCTCTCTGTTTCAGATAACTGGGTAGCACCTAAATAGAAATCAACAGCAGCTAATCCGGCATAAGCCATTACATCATTAAGCCATACTTTCTGCATGCGAATGGGTGGGTCACTATGTCCTACATTAAAGAAAGCCCCTGAAGAACACATTGGACCGAAAGTTCCGGTAGTTACCACATCTACCATTTCCGTTGCTTTGGCAATTCCCTGCTCTTCCTTTAAGGAAATTACTTCCTCGGCTGTCATTACTATTGCTTCTTTTCTGGCTATTTTATCATTAATTTCTTGAAATGTTCTCTTGACCTTCCCCATCAAAATACTCCTCTTCTATCTTTTATGAAATGTATTAATTAAGGTTTTTAAATATTTCCATAAATACTAAATCTTATTTGGGGGATTGTCAAATTTTTTCATGCCTGTCAAGCTATAATATTAATAATACATACTCTTTTTATATTTTTGTGGTATGACTATTTTAATTAAATTTCAGTTTTTTCTGAATTGACAATTAACTGCCTTGCATGTTTTGCAGGAATTTTCTTTATTTTTGAATATTTTTGGCTTTATCCCTATTCCTATCATAAAAGATAATGACTTTTTGGGTACCATCATATAGGAATCAGTTATATTTACTCCGATTTTGTCGGCGGGTATAATTTGAAAGATAGTTTTTTGTTGATCTATTGTCCATCCTTCTTCACCGGGACTAAAAGATCCAATAACCTTCAATCCCATATCCTCAGCTTTTTGACGAATCAGTTTACACATACAATCGCGGAAATTTCTAATTGCAACAGTTCCCGCAGCATCAAGAGCCATAGCCTTTGGAGCTTCACCTGAAGAGAAATATTCGGATATCTTATCCTCTAAAAAATGTCCGACGCTCACTATACAAAAAACAGCATATTTTATATCTGCTAATTGCTCAACCAACTTATTATCAAACTGCAAGGATTGTTTATTTGAAAGAAGAATTTTTCCACTTCCCAGACAAAACTGTTTGACTTTAACAAAATCATAAATTCCTTTTGGTTCAATCAAACTATATGCCTGGGCTATTTCTTCCCTGGTCAGTTTTATAATTAACGGGTTGATATCCGAAGCCTCTTTCTTAAAACATCCCAGGTAACGCAACACCTCCTCTTTATCTATCCTTAATCTGATATTTTCTATAATTTCCATTTAAACATAACCTTTTTACTGTTAAAGTGAACTATGCTCTAATAAATTAATTAATTTTATTATCATTTATTTGCTTTTATTAAAAAATATTTCGCTAATAAATTCCTTTTGAAAATCGGGGTTGGAAGATAATTCAATATAATTTACCTGCTTGTAAATTCTTTCAGATAATAGTCTTTTCTCATCAGAACATAGAGCAAGCTCAGCACCTTTCCCAGCTGCATTGCCAACATTTTTTATTTTTATTAATGATAAATCAGGTATTAATCCTATCCTTACAGCATTTTTCTTGTCAATAAAATTACCAAAAGCTCCTGCTACCAATATCTCATTAATATCAGCTGCAGAAATACCTGCTTCTCTTAACAGAATTTTGATTCCTGCATTTACCGCAGCTTTGGCTAATTGAACTTCTCTAATATCCTTTTGAGTCAGATAAATATCTTTTCCTTTCAAAGTCTTCTCACCTTTGGCTAAAAGAAATTTATTTCCATTTTCGCCTTCTAATATTCTTTTTTTTATTTCTTTGTTTACTATGGAACTACACTCTTTTCTATCAAGAAGCTTTCCACTTCTATTTATAATTCCTAATCTAAGCAATTCGGCAATTATATCAATCAGCCCTGCACCGCACAGTCCCCTTATCTTTCCGTCTTCAATAACCCTGTAAACAATTGCATCATTTTCAATTTTTACTTTATCGATAGCTCCTTTTGCTGCTCTCATGCCTGAGGAAATCCTGGCACCTTCAAAAGCCGGACCTACTGCTGTTGAACAAGCCAATAATTCCCCCTGAGCTCCCAGCACAATTTCTCCGTTAGTTCCTAAATCGACCAGCAAAACAGCTTTGCCTTTCTTGTACAGACTATTAGCAATAATACCGGCTGTAATATCCGCTCCCACAAAGGCGGAAATATTGGGAAGTATAAAAACTTCGGCAGTCTGATTAAGGCAGAGACCGGAGATATCTGCTGCTTTCAAATTGAGACTTTCTCTGATAACAGGGATATAAGGTGATGGCGCTAAATTGACAGGGTTAATTCCTAATAATATATGATGCATACAGGTATTTCCGACAAATACACTTTTATAGATGTTTTTTTTATCTATTTTTGCCTTCCGGGAAGATTCAGTTATAATTTCATTGATAACTCCAATAATCTCTTCCTGTAACTTTTGTAAGCCATGATTGGCTTTCTTAATAAATCCAATCCTTGAAATAGTATCATCGCCATATTTAATCTGGGGGTTTGATTTTGCAACAACAGCAATTTCTTTTCCGGTTATCAGGTTAATCAAATATCCTGCTACTGTTGTTGTCCCAATGTCAAAAGCAATACCATAATTATCATCAGTAGTATCACCTTTTTCAATATCAATAATCCTATTCTGAAAAAGAGTGACTGTAATCTTATAATCAGCTTCTCTAATTAATATGGGAATTTTTTGCAAAATTTGTAAAGGAACTGATAAATTAGCTGGAACTGGTTCATTGTTTATCTTTTTTTGAGATAATACATCCTTAATATTTTCCCAATCAGATACCTGATTATTGATAGAAGGCCTTTCTAACTCAATATATATTTTCCTCAAATTATTATCTGGATGAAAAACATTACTCGTATTGCATACATCACCTTTTGCCCTTGATAAAAGAAATTCCTTGAGATTTAACCTGACCTCCGAAGGAATCTCTATTATTGTATCCTGGATTAATTTTGTCTGACAGGCTAACCTGTAACCTTCCGCTATTTCTTTATCTGTTAAGAATTTCTTCTCTACAGAACCTGCAGGTGGTGCACCTTTTACTATTAAAATCTTACATTTGCCACAAGTTCCCTCTCCACCACAGGGTACATCAATATCTATCCCGGCTTTATTTAGGGCATCAAGTATTCTGGTCTCTTTTTTTACTTCAATATTTCTTTGTTCAGGTAAAAAAGTTACTTTTATCATTGCATCTTAACCTTCCAAATTGTCAATCTCTGGGTTGAGGAAATATTTTTTGATATCTTGTCAGAATTATTCTTATAAGCAAGGAATATATTAATATATTAATCGGTACAGATACTAACCTCGGTATAATTAATACCTTCCAGGGTATACCAAATAAAATATGTAAAAAGTAAGGCACCATTATGGCTGTGGTTATAATCTGCCCAATGGCAATTGCTAAAATTAAATTTAAAATGTTCAGGCTATCTTTCCGGCTAATATGTAAAAAAAGCACAGGGATTATACCGGTCAGGGCAGAGCTAAGAGTAAAGTGTGGCATATATGCCCCTATGGGATTAACAATATACCCTAATATATCAGATACGCCCCCGACAATACCTCCGGCTAAAGGGCCAAACATTATTCCACCTAAAATTATCGGCAATCCACCAAAACCAATCCTTACACCCTCTATTCCTCCAATAGCGATTCGAATACTTGCTATTCTTGTTAAAATTATACTCAATGCAATTAATAAACCAATATTGGTTATAATACGTGATGATATTTTCATATTCATTCTCCTTGATATAGCTTTAATTTCTGCTACATCAAGTAGAATGTTAAAAAATATCATTTTCGATGTAGCAGCGGACGCGATAACCTACCGCAGGATAAAATACCCTTTCGTTTAGAGACAACGTCCCATTCTCTAACACTTGGACGCAGGTTACCTACTCTAGCTTATTTTTCCTAAAA